>CAZXOU010000018.1:0-2227 GCA_964642355.1 uncultured Gammaproteobacteria bacterium | reverse complement strand
TTTGCTGTATCCCCTTTTACTGCTGGTGGAGATTCTGTGACCTTAAGGTCTACTTTTGGAGGAAGCTTTATACTTACTGGCAAGCTTTCCCAAAATGCAATATCTACATTTTGACCATCCTTAAGATAGCTCAAGCTATCTTTTGCTAAATCAAGATCCAAACTAAATTGCTCATAGCTTTCATCCATAAAATGAGCCCCAGTTTCATCACTGTATAAAAACTGTACCCGCTTATAACTTAAATCAGCAAGCTCAACTTTGTCGTTGCCTTGAAATGTGTGCTCTATTGTTGCGTCACCTTTTAATTGCTTAAGTTTGGTTTTTACAACAGCTCCACCGCGTCCCATTTTGTGGTGTGAGGCTTCTAAAACTAGATATGGTTCGTTATTATGAAGTATTGTTTGTCCTTTTTTTATTTGCCCAAGTGAAATCATATTTACATATAATAACACGCGCCTGTGGATAGTCAATTAGAATAGATTTGACAAATTCTGTCAAAATCGATCTTCATCATGCCCCAATGGTATTTACATCAAGTGGAAGTGTTTTATGTTAAATTAGTATTCACAGACAAAATCTTTTAAATATGTACAACCAGTATCGTTCCACTCAAAACCATAAGTGCTATTCAACAGCTCCACACAATCTTGTCCAGTGCCTCCACTAGGCTGACTAGATAATAGCCAGTTTGTATAGGTTGAGCTGCTTCCGCTATCCCATTCATAAGTATTTTCTGTATCAATATCATTCAATCCAATCCATACTCGACTACTGTTTGCGAGTAAACGAATTTCTTCGTTTTTAGCACTGCTTTCAATAGTTGCCAAACTTGCGCCTAAATCACCACAATGCTGTTTCGCGTCTGGCCATGTTTTTGTATCAGTTACCAAAAAAATAGAAGGATTAACCGTGATATAGTTTATTTTTGTTTCAGTATCCGTATTAGTAGCATTACTTATCCGCAAAGAAACATTATATCTACCACTTGTGTAGGTTTGTGCGGGCGGGTTTACCAGATTAGATGTATTTCCATTTCCAAAGTCCCAACTATAAGTTCCACCTCCAGTTGACTGATCGGTAAATGTCACAGTTAGTGGAGATGTCCCAAATGTTTCGGACGCAATAAACTCTGCTTCTGGGGCGGGTGGTGGTGGAGGAGAAGGTGCAGATACAGCAATATAATTAGTTTTTGTTTCGGTGTCATTTCCTCCAAGCCCTGCAACTGTTAATGAAACTGTGTATGTTCCAGCACTATTATATGTATTGGTTGGATTTTGCTCAGAAGACGTCCTAGAATCACCAAAATTCCAAGACCAACTTGTCGCATTAGTTGATGAATCAGTAAATACAACACTAAGCGGTGTATTTCCAGAGGTTGGACTACCAGTAAAACTAGCAACTGGTACAGGAGCATTTATTGTAATGACAACTTCATCAGTAGCTTTATCGATTCCATCGTTTTGGAATACTGTTAAAGTTATGGTATGAGTACCTACTCCTAAATCTGAAGCAGAAAAACTAGGGTTAATACCTGTTTTACTAAAACCCGAGCCACCTGACCATGAATAACTTAGTGAATCACCTACATCTAGATCAAACGAACCACTACCATCCAAGGTAATCGTGCTTGTAGGTGACACGGTTTGATCTGGCCCTGCATTTGCGATTGGCGGATTATTCCTAATCTGAATTTGTACAAAAGAATTAGATCCTCCTGTGTCCGAATCTATACTCCAATCTCTGCCATCAAGCACTTGCAAAAGGAATGTGTAGGTATCTATTGGAAGGCCGCTGATACTCACATTTTGAGCCAATGGCCCGCTCGCAAGCTCAATGCCAGGATCAAGCGCATCAAATGTCGTAGAATTACCACCTACGGTTACCACCACACGAGCTGTAATATCGTCGCCACTTGTATTTGAAACAAACACCCAAGCATAACCAGTTATAATATCACCATCTGCGTCTGTTGCATCTCCTCTTAATTTAACAACCTCACGCCTATCAATAGTATCATCACCACCTGCGTCAGCTACTGGAGGATTATTATTACCATAAGAGCTCGTATCCTCTGACTCCAAAGGCACGGTATCAGTACAAAAATCACCATTACATGCTTTAACTGCTACGGTAATACTGCTCGTATTTAGCACATATGGCAGAGTATAATAATATCCTTCAGAAATTAATTCTGATTCAGGTAAAACGCTTGCAATAAGTCTTCTGC
>CAZXOU010000017.1:0-13438 GCA_964642355.1 uncultured Gammaproteobacteria bacterium | reverse complement strand
TTTGGCATGCGCTTTTTTTTGATTGGATTATCTATTTTCATAATAAAAAATTATCTAAAAATCAAAATTATAATGATCAAGTACGCCAAGTCTTTCCAAGGGCCATCCACGCAACCACGATCTGCCAATCAAATTGCTTTCTGGTAATGCACCAAACCTTCTTGAATCTAGGCTTGCAGTACGGTTATCACCAAGAACAAAATACTCTTTCTCGCCTAATGTTACGTCGCTCTCTCCTTGGGTTGCTGCAGAGTCCGAAAGATATGGCTCATTTAAGTCTTTTCCAGATATATTTTCGCTGTTATATACAGTTACAATGCCATCCTTAACAACTACGCGCTCTCCTGGCAATCCAACTATGCGCTTAATAAAAAACTGCTTTGGGTCAACAGGATATCGAAACACAACAACTTCTCCTCTGCTTGGTTCTTTAAACCTGTAGCTGATCTCATCAATGATCAAATATTCACGATTATGATATGTAGGCTCCATTGATGCGCCATTCACATAAAAAGGTTTTATCAAAAAATATCTTACCGGAACTATTATTGCAAGCGCAATTAAAACTATCTTTATAAGCTCTCCGGCGAACTGCAAAATTCCACCACCAGAGTCATGGGAATCTTCTTGCATCATCTTGTCTATTTCTGAAAGCTCTGCTTTCTCTTTTGGTTCATTTGTATGCATAAAACGTTGTGATTATACCAGATGTTTTATAATTTGCAATGTGTGGCAAAAGAATTATACTACCACAGCTTAAGAATATGTAAATCATACATTTACTAAAGCCGTACAATCTTGTATAATATCAACATTATAGTATAGGCCAATCCGCAAAAACATGGATAAACGTAAACAAATTGATTTTTTGGAAAACATTACACAAGAAAGTGAGTCACTAGTGCATGAATTTTCCTCGCCAAAGAGGAAAACTTTTTTTACGTTAGGAAAAATAGCGCCAACTCTAATTACTTTAATACTATTACTTGGATTGGCCTATACTACAAAGGCGGTTATTTCAAGTAATGACCTTGCCCAACAACTAGGCAATGCATCTGTATATCAACAAATAAAACATTTGGCAGCATCTGGAAATAAACCACTTCTGGGGGAAGATGAAAATCGTATAAATATACTTCTTTTGGGAATTGGGGGCGAAGAGCATGATGGCGGTCAGCTCTCCGACACTATCATAATTGCAAGTATAAATCCTTCGAACAATAAAATGGGACTACTCTCTATTCCAAGAGACTTGGTCGCACCAATTCCAGGCATAGGGTGGCAAAAAATTAATTCTGCTCATGCTTATGGATTAGCACTAAATCCAGATGACCCAAAATCTGGCGCAGCACTTTCCAAAACAACTGTGCAAAATATTACAGATCTACAGATACATTATTATATAAAACTTGATTTTAAAGGGTTCGAAAAAATAGTTGATGCGCTTGGTGGTATTCGTGTTGATGTTCCAACCACATTTACTGATTATGGGTATCCAGATGACAATTTCGGTTATGATCCAGTGCACTTTGATTCTGGATGGCAAAATCTTAGCGGTGACAAAGCATTAAAATATGTAAGATCCAGGCATGGCACTGATGGCCAGGGAACAGATTTTGCACGAGCACGCAGGCAGCAACAAATTTTAGCTGCCTTACAAGCAAGAACTTTGGCGCTTTCCACATTACTCAACCCTAATAAGCTTATAAATCTAGCAGATATTATTGGGGCTCATTTAGAAACTGACATGGAATTATGGCAGCTAGCAAGACTATACGAAATCGCCAAGCTTGCTGACGGACAAAACATTACCCAAATTGTCCTAAGCACAGAAGAAAACGGCCTGCTTGTACCAGACACAAACGAAGAAGGAACTTATCTATTGCGACCACGCGCCGGCCATGGAAATTTTTCTGAAATAACAACTGTAGCTCACCAACTTTTGGGAGTTGATCCTATTGCCACAACATTAGAAGAACCATTTGCTTCTACTGGATTAAAAATATCAATCCAAAATGGAACTTTACACGAGGGCCTTGCCGCCAAAACAGCACAAAAGCTAGAAACTTATTCGTATAACATAACTCAAATTAAAAACGCCCAAAGAAGAGATTACGAAAAAACAGTCATATACAATCTTTCAGACGAAGCACTTGTAGAAGATGTGCAGCTTTTAAGGGAAACACTAGGAGCAAATATTGCACCAACAATTCCCAGCTTTATAGACACGCCTGATGTTGACGTATTAATAATTGTAGGCACTGACAGCGTATCATAGTATGAATAACAAAACTCCAAAGGTGGTTATTGTTGGGAGGAGCAATGTTGGCAAATCAACTCTGTTTAATACAATTGCAGAACAGAAGCGTGCTTTAGTTTTGCCAGAAGCAGGTACAACTCGCGATAGATTAGATGTAATTGTTAATTGGCGCACAAATAAATTCACACTTGTAGATACAGGCGGACTAGATCCTGCAAAAGATGATATTTACCACAATCCAATTATTTCGCAAGCAAAATCTGCACGCGACCAAGCTACAATAATTTTGTTTATGGTTGATGTTACTATAGGCCCACTACCACAAGACTTGCAAATAATAAAAGATCTAAGAAAACTTGGTAAACCAATTCTTTTGGTTGTAAACAAATGCGATAACAGCCACAGAAGAAAACATGCAGATCAGTTTGAACGCTTTAAACTTCCAATGCATTTAGTTTCTGGAATAAATGGATCTGGCGTGGGCGATCTATTAGATGAAATTGTAAAATTAATTCCTAAAAACCCAGAAACAGAATCCAATGTAGAGCTAACTCTCGCATTAATTGGAAAGCCAAATGTTGGTAAATCATCGCTCTTAAACAGCATTGCAGATGAGGAGCGCATGATAGTATCCCCTACTCCGCATACCACACGTGATTCGCAAGATGTTGATGTTGTGTACAAAGATAAAAAATTTACAGTAATTGATACTGCGGGAATTAGGCGAAAAACTAAACACGGAGATGAAGTTGAAACTCTAAGCATAAATAAATCAATTGCGGCAATTTCGAGATCTGATGTGGCTGCTTTAGTTGTTGATATTTCTGAAAAAATGACTTCCCAAGATCACAGGCTAGCACGTGAGATTGAGGATACGAGTAAAGGTCTTTTTATAGTCGCAAACAAATGGGACAAAATTTCTGACAAAGATGAAAATACCATTAACAAATATACAAAACATATTGAATCCAGTTTTCCAAATCTTACTTGGGTGCCTATTATTTTTACGTCAGCAGAAGATAATCAGAGAACAAAAGAAATGCTAAATTTGGCTAGCGACATAAAAAATAACCTAGAAAGAGAGATAACAGACAATGCTTTAAGTAAATTCCTAAAATCCGCAGTTGCAAAAAGGAAACCTACAATTGGCAAAGGCACTCGCAGACCAAGATTGCTTTCCCTAAAGCAAGTTAACACCAATCCACCGCAATTTGTGCTAGAGATACCAAACAAGACAAACATGGCTAAATCCTACAGGCAATATCTTTCTAATTCTTTAAGAGAAAAATTTGACTTTGAGGGAGTTCCTATTACACTTGTAGTTAGGGAGAGAACACTTACAAAAGATGAAATGAATCCAGAAGCGCCCCGCCAAAACGGCGGGCAGGCAAAAAAGAAACGCATGACTCACAAAAGCAGACGTATGCCAAAAAAGAATCCTAAAAGATAATATGAAACTAATTATAGGACTCGGCAATCCAGGAGAAGATTATGAGAAAACTCGCCATAACACTGGCTTTCGCGCAGTGGATGTTTTGGCAGATAAAGACGATTGGAAAATGAACGACAAGTTTAATGCAGAGATTGCTGAAGTAAAAATTGGCAAGTCAAAAATAATTCTTGCAAAGCCACAAACTTTTATGAACAAATCTGGAGATGCTGTTGGTAAAATTACTAGATACTACAAAATTAAAAAAGAAGATATTTTAATTATCTTTGATGATATAGATCTTCTGACAGGCACATTAAGATTACGTCCAGATGGCTCCAGCGGAGGGCACCAAGGAATGCAGTCTGTGTTAACCTCCCTTAAGAGTGAGAAAATCGCAAGATTAAAAATAGGCGTTGCAGAAACTAAAACCGGAAAACAGCGCATTTCATCAGAGGACTACATCCTAAAACCAGCAAGCAAAGCTGGTGAAGCTAAAATAAAAAAATCTCTAAAACTAACTGAAGAGATTATTGAGCTTTGGCTGAGTGGAACAGATACAACAACAATGATAATATAAAAAAATCCGCAAAAGCGGATTTTGTATTACTCTCACAAGCCTGCTTGTAGCGAAGGATTCACACACGAGGCGCAAAACCTTACTTAAGTGTCCAACTGAGTAGGAGGGGTTCCCAGCCAAACGGACTACAAGCAGACTTCTAAGAACAACAGGTCTGATAACTTAGCACAGTAAATTGCACTTGTCAATAGAATAACTTTACGCTACAATGCATTCGAAATATGGAAAAGCACTTGAAGCCTCCTGATATATCAGAAGGTGTTACCGCTATTGTAAAAAAATTCAAATCTAAGCAAAAAGTAACGATTAAAACGCCATCGAGTCCAGTATTAATAGGGTTTTTACTTGCTTCTATAGCCCATTACAGCGAACAAATAAACTCGCCTGTTTTGTTAGTGACCCAAGATGAATTTAGCCAGCTGAATCTTGTAACCTATGCAAAGAAATGGACAAAGCATCTAAAGTCCAAAATACTTATCCACACCAATACATCTTCTGTGACTATAAAAGATGTACAAAATAACAAACCAATTTTTGTAATTCTTACTCAAGAACAAATGAATGAGCAACTTCCTAAGCCGGAACTTTTTGAAAAATATATTATCAACCTAAAGCCTAAACAAAAAATCTCACGCGAGATGCTACTTAAAAAACTAATCGAATCAGGCTACACCAAAGAAAGAACTGCAAACGAACCAGGACTTGTTGCCAGTCGAGGCAGTGTGGTTGATATATGCCCAAACTATACAGGATCGGGAATTAGAATTGATTTTGACGATCAAATAATTGACACAATAAAATCATTTGAATTAGGAAAAGATAATACTAAAAACTTAGAATCCACAAAAATACTTCCTTTTAATTTGGACCATTTAGATAAAAAAGCAACGCTTTACGATTACAATCCAGAACTAAAACGAATAATTTTTGATTCTTTCCCACCAAAGCCAGATGTAATGCTCCAACTTACACATCACAACATTTCTATTCTTACAAAAATAATTATTCCCGAAGAGCGCGAAGAAAAAAAACCAAAAGCAAACTTTATAAAAAAACTGCAAAATGGAGACTATGTAGTGCATTTAGATCACGGTATCGCCAGGTTTGAGGGTATTGTGCAGCAAAATGTAGATAACATTATGCGGGAATACTTTAAGTTAGCATACTTAGGAGGCGATACATTGTTTCTGCCGGTAACTGCAGCAGAAAAAATGGAAAGATATATAGGAGATCCAAACCCAGCACTTTCTAGATTATCAGGTCCTGGATGGCAAAAAATAATGCGTAAAGCAAGTTTAGATACTTTGCATCACGCCAGAGAACTTTTAAATACGCAAGCAAAACGCCAGCTTGCCCATGCACCAGTAATTCCAAATGCAGTTAAAATGCAACAACAGCTTGCAAAATCATTTCCTTTTGACGAAACAAAAGATCAAAAAGAAGTAATAAAAACTATTTACCACGATTTAGAGCAAGACATGCCAATGGACAGGCTTGTGTGTGGTGATGTTGGTTTTGGCAAAACAGAAGTTGCAATTCGGGCAGCTGCCAAAGCAGCTCTCTCTGGACACCAAGTAGCAGTTCTATCCCCTACTACTATTTTAACTCAACAGCATTTAGACACTTTTATAGATCGATTAAAAGAATTTCCAATTGTTGTAGAGGGGCTTTCTAGATTTCAATCCAAAAAAGACCAAGCCCAAACTCTAGAAAAATTAGAAAAAGGAAAAGTTGATATTGTTATTGGAACGCATAGATTACTTTCTGGAGACGTAAAATTTCATAATCTTGGATTAATTATTGTAGACGAAGAACAACGTTTTGGTGTAGCACACAAAGAACAGCTTAAAAAACTCCGAGCCCAAGCACATGTTCTAACTTTAACAGCTACACCAATACCGCGTACATTACATTTAGGGCTTTCTGGTGTACGTGCTGTGTCTACTATCACAACACCACCAAGTGGAAGAAAACCAATAGAAACAATTATAGAGCCCCACAACCAAAAACATGTGCAATCTGCCATAGAAAAAGAATTGGCACGCCGCGGCCAAGTATATTACTTATATAATAATGTAGAAACAATGGCAGTTAAAACACAGGAACTCCAAGCTTTAATGCCCAAGGTTAAATTTGGTGTTTTACATGGGCAGCTCCCAGAGGGTGATATTGCAAGTGTAATGCATAAATTTGATAAAAAAGAAATTGATGTGTTGGTATGTTCTACTATTATTGAAAACGGTTTAGATTTACCAAATGTTAATACATTGATAGTTGATAATGCAGTGCAGTTTGGATTGTCGCAATTGCATCAAATTCGAGGAAGAATAGGTAGAGGAAACAGACAAGCATATGCATACTTTTTCTATAAAAGAGCAAAACTCACAGGAGAAGCAGAAAAAAGATTGCAAGCATTGGAGGAAGCTAAAGATCTTGGTAGCGGATTTGATTTAGCGCAAAGAGATATGGAAATCCGCGGAGTTGGAAATGTTCTTGGCAAAGCACAGCATGGACATGTTAAATCTATTGGACTTGGTCTATATGTTAGATTATTAAATAGCGCAGTCGCAGAAATTAAATCTGGAGAACCTTCTGAGGTCTTAGCTGATATTTCCGTTGATCTTCCAATAGAAGCACGTATTCCACAATTTTTTGAAAATAATAAAGAAAAAAGAATAGAGCTGTATCACCAATGGGCATTATTAGAAACAATAGATGAATTACAAAAAGCAAAAGATGATCTCGCGAAAGAAGGTGCAGTCCCGCCAACTATTGAAAATCTATTCTATATTTTAAAACTTAAAATACTTGGCAGAAGTGTTGGAATAATATCTATTGATACAACTTTTGCTTCTGCGAATTCCAGCGAACAAGTTATTATACTTAAAACAGACTCTCCTATTGAGCCTAAATTATTTTCTAAAATGCTAGATAATTGCCAACATTGGCAATATTCGGTTGAAGAACTAAAGGTTGCAAAAAAAGACTTAGGAAGTGACTGGATGAAAAAGCTTGAACAGTGCATAAAAATGCTTGTGAATAATTAATTTGACCTTATTTCTCTTTTATACTATACTTTTTAAGTACATTTCCAACACATTTAACCCACAACTTACTTACTCCAAATAGGAGTTTTTTGTTTACTATCATTCTTCTATTTCGATTTCCTGGAAAGGAGGGAAAAATAAGGAAATCAAGAAGACGGTGCTTTCTGCAGGGGCAGATAGTATCGATAACAATTGGGTATTGAAGTGAGCGGGTAACTCATAGCGCAAAAATCGGAGGAAAGCAGTTATGTCTTTATCCTGATTCAAGGCATTTGCTGTACCACTCGCTCTGGTCTTCGGACTCGTCCTAGCCGTATCCGGTAACACCGCAGCCGCTGCCGTGGACAACGACATAGGTCCTCCGGTCGCACTCGCGTCCGAGACTCCGGAGCAGAACATTGAGACTGCCGATAACCAGGCCGTCGCAGAGGAAACAGCGCAGATCGCCACACCTACCTTGGTGGTAGAGCTGGCGCGCAGTACCCTCGTCGACAACACGAAGCAGACCGCTCTCGACGCCAAGCGGGCGTCAATGGGAACCGCTCTCGCAGATACTCCGGCGCCTCTCGGCGTCGTCACTGCTGAACAGCTGAACCAGGTCACCGATATGCTCGGTCTCCAGGTGAACAACGAGGTCAACGACGCGGCAGACACTCCCAACGGCGCATACATATTCGCGAAGAAGACCGACGATAATGCGGTCAATGGTGAATCGACGGCGCCCGTGGCAACTGCTCCTACTATCGCGGCCGGTGTGGGTAACCTCGCCGGCATTGTGCTCAACTCGGCAGACCTGACGGTCGCTACTGCAGCGGAGACTCCGGGCGCGTTCAGAGAATCCACCGGAGTGAAGTCAGGCACCATGGCACGGGCGGCCTAGTCACACATCCTGAGTGTGTACACCGAACCAAACCTTGGTGCAAAAGCCTAGATCGTAAGATCTAGCAACCATACGCGGGCGGGAATCCTTGATTCCCCCCGCTTTTTTTTACAAAAAATTTAATTGACGCATATTGATTATCAAAGTATCCTTTAATAAGCACTTTTAAAATATACTTTGTTTGGGTTAGAACTGGGCTTTTTAGAGCTCATTTTTAACCCAAACAAAAAACTCACTTTCACAAAAGGAACTCAAATGAAAAAGAAAAAAGGCTTGCTCATCTCACCGCTGTTTCCAGCAGATGCATTTTGGAGTGCACATTATGTCAAAGATTGGTTAAGTAGTAACAACGAAAAAAGAAAGGCGTTGTTTACTCCTTTGGGCTTGCTCACTTTTGCGGCAAGCATGCCACAAGAAGAATGGGAATTCGAGCTCCTAGATCTAAACGTCGCAATCCCTTCTTATTTGATCATGCACAGAATGATACAAAAGGCAGATGCTGTTTTTGTCGGAGCTATGAACATTCAGCGCGAGTCGCTTTGTGACTTACTCACGGGTCCTGCCAAAGGGACAAATACTCCATGGGTTCTAGGCGGACCAATGGCTTCTACATACCGCAATAGCATTATTCATCCCGAAACACCAGAAGACCATATGTTACACGATGGCCTTGATCACGTTGTTTGGGGTGAAGCCGGACCAAGGATTAGTGGGCTTTGTGCATCTCTGGAAGAGAATCCTGTGCACAATGCAGGCACTCCTAAACTATACATTCCAGAAAGGGTACTTGTAGAACCAGATGGCGCGCGCAAATATCTCCGAGACGAAGAGATATTTAAGCCACTAGGTAACAACGTTCCCACGCCTCTGTGGGGTCTTATCGATCAAGAAGATTACCGCGCCTCCATGATACAAACAACCGCAGGCTGCAGGTTTCGATGCAGCTTTTGCGACATCGTGGAATTTAACGGAGGGTTTGCTCGCGCCAAAGACATGGCCGCAGTCACAAGAGAATTGCAAGCCATCTATGATACTGGATTTCGTGGCGGTGTTTTTACGGTTGATGACAACTTTGTCAGCGACCCCGAAAAAATGCGCCACATTCTAGAGGCAATGATCAACTTCCAAAGAAGTTATAATTACCCATTCAATTTCTTAACGCAAGCAAGTGTAGATCTGGGAAGTAAAAAAATAAAACATCTAATCCCGTTAATGAAACAAGCAGGTTTTGTGGCTGTGTTTCTGGGAATAGAAAATCCAGATCGTGATGCACTTCTTGCAATGAATAAGGTACAGAATACCAAAATCGATCCTGCTGATACCATTGCATTGCTTCAAGAGCACGGTATAGAAGTGTACGCAGGGTTTATCTTTGGAGCTGACACCGACACTCCGGAAACAGCCAACCTCATTGTAGATTTTGTAATAAAAAATAGCATACACTCTTCAATGACCGGTGGCTTAACTCCAATGCCGCACACTCCCCTATATGTGGAATTAGATGAACAAGATCGCTTAACCGGCCAAGGCACTCCCGGAAACAACATTACTGATAAGCTGGGATTTTTGCCAAAAATGGGGGTAGAAGCATTTAGTGAAGGCTTTAGCCATATCCTCTCTACGCTATTTAGCAAAAAGGAGCTCCACAAACGTGCAGAAGGTGTTCTTAGAAAGGTAGGTCCGCATATTTTTGTGGGCGACCAAGTAAGGACTGGGGAAAAGCGGGCAGCTGCTATATCTATTTGGAAGCAAGGAAAAATATGGAGAGTAATTCCGGATCTTTCCTATGTAAGGTTGCTCGTAAAATCCTTTTTAATGGATTTGCGACTCCGCAGAACAGCAAAAAAAGAGATCAATTCTTTGGTACGTTTCTGGAATGAGTTAAACATTTCAGGAGATATCTCTGAATTGGAAGAAAGCACTAAAGCTCGTTTTACTGAAATGCTTGAACTGGCGCACGAAGCATTTGTGCGCTTTAATGTTAGCCAAAAGCTCGAAGACATTACCCTACAAGTAGAAAGCATTCGAGCCTCACTTTCGAAAGGTACGTTATCTGCAGATCATGCCAAACAAATATATGCCGGGGCAACTGACTACCTACATGCCTACAGAAAGTTAGGTAAATTCCCAGGGTGCAACCTAGTTCAGTTTTTCAGGTTAATTATCACTGGCTACCATTACATGAAAGTAGCCAAAAATGTGCTCACTGGTACGGAAAAACCGTTCAACATAGCATAGAAAGGGGGTGATAAAGATGAAAAGATGCTTGTCTTTCTTCGTGTTTGTAGTAGCAATAATCATGACTACTACAAGCGCGTGGGCGAACTATCCGAATCCGTTCAACTAACGGAGCCGGGTAATAAAGGGTCTGCATGCCGATTGGCACGCAGGCCCTGTTTTTTTACAAAAAGAAAAGGCGCTCAATCCATGAGTGCCTTGTTTAAATTACTTACGTGGTATAATTCTAGATGAGTCTTCCTTGTCTCACCTTGACCACACCTTTAGGACCTTCCCAAGATGTAAAGACCTGATGATCTCCGCCTGTGCTGATGTGGTAGAAAGCTTCAAGAAGCTGCGGCTTCTTGAATCGACCGACATGTCTCTCAGCACTTTTATCCAATGGCCACACGCCGAGCTTGTTCGCACCAAGAGTAAATACTCTTTCAGCAATCAAGTCTTTTGGCCATTGTTGCGTTACTGTGCCAGTGATGTATCTCTTTCTTCTTGCCATCATTTACCTCCAAAGGAAAGAATGAAAGATGAAATGTACTATATACATTATACCATATCTACATAAAATGTCAAGTATAAATAAAAATCAACTTAAATACTGGATAGGATTCACTAAAATACCAAGCATTGGGCCTGCAAGGTTTAATAAGCTTAGAAAGGCGTTTACGAGCTTAGAAGAAACATGGAATGCACCAATAACAAGGCTTTCAGAAATAGGCTTAGGAGAACATTCTATTGCCGAATTTATAAGATTGCGCAGAGATATAGATCTAGACGAAGCAATAACGCAGGTAGAAAAAGAGGGATTATCTGTAGTTACAATTGATGATGAAGACTATCCAAAACTGCTTAAGGAGATTCATCTGCCCCCTGCCCTGCTTTACTACAGAGGTACTTTGCCGTCGGCGGATGATTTTTTATTAGCAGTTGTAGGTTCTAGAAAATATTCTGAATATGGCCAACAAGTCTGTGGACAAATAGTACGTGAACTAAGCAGAAATAAATTAACCATTGTTTCTGGGCTTGCTCTGGGAATTGATGCGCTAGCACACGAGGCCACACTTATGACACAAGGTAAAACAATCGGCATACTTGGATCTGGAGCAGATAAGAACAGTATCTACCCTCATTCAAATAGACATTTATCAGAAAAAATTATTCAATCTGGGGGATGTGTTATTTCGGAGCATCCAATTGGCATGCCGGGATTAGCGCATAATTTTCCAAGGCGCAACAGAATTATTTCTGGAATAACGCTTGGAACTTTGGTGGTAGAAGCAGCAGAAAAATCAGGAGCATTAATTACTGCTCGTTTTGCATTAGAGCAAAACAGAGAAGTTTTTGCAGTACCTTCAAACATCACAAACCAAAATGCAAAAGGTACTAATAATTTAATTAAAATGGGAGCACGCCCTGTTACAGAGGCAAGCGACGTATTAGACGAACTTAATTTAAAACAAGCAGTTGAATACACAGCAGCAAAAGAAGTTACCCCAGACACAGCAGAAGAAGCAAAGTTATTAGATCATCTAAAGCTTGAACCAATGCATGTAGATGATTTAGGCCGCTTGACTAATCTTCCTGCAAACGCTATAAATGCAACATTAACCTTAATGGAAATGAAAGGCAAAGTACGGCATTTGGGGGCTATGAAATACGTACTTGCCAGATAACTATGAAAATTTCTATAGAGCAAAAATTCGCAATTCTCTCATCAATCTTTGTTGCTGCTTTAATTGCCGCTAATCTGCTTGGCAGTAAAATTACCACCATATTAGGAGTTTCCGTTTCTGTTGGTATTTTCGCGTATCCTTTGACATTCTTGATTACAGATTCAATAGAGGAAGTATTTGGTAAAGAAAAAGCAAAACAGCTCATGTACGGGGCTTTGATTGCGCAGATATTAGTTTTAATTATTGTGGCAGTAGCAATTAAAATGCCGCCCGCAACTAGGTTTGAGCATAATGAAGCCTATGGCTTAATCTTTGGAAATTCCATCCGCATTATTATTGCGTCTTTGATTGCGTTCTTTTTGAGCCAAACACATGACATTTGGGCATTTAGCTTTTGGAAAAAGCAAACCCAAGGAAAATTCCTCTGGCTCAGAAACAATCTCTCCACTTTCATCAGTCAATTTATTGATACCACGCTGTTCATGTTTATCGCGTTTTACATGATAACGCCAAAATTTGATGTTTCATTTATTTTTTCACTTATTATCCCCTATTGGTTGTTTAAGATTGCATTTGCGGTAATTGATACTCCTCTTGTATATGGACTTGTATATTGGCTAAGAAAGGACAAAGACCCTAATGCGTAATTATGGCTAAGTTTACAAAATACTTTGATGCAGTGGATTACTTAGAAAAGCTTGCAAGCTCACAGCACGATCAAGCTTACATGCACAACAGAAATGATAATCCACAGCAATATGTAGAGCGAACTCGTGAACTTATAAAACTCCTCGGTAATCCTCACCGAGGTTTTCGCTTTATACATATAAGCGGAACAAGTGGTAAAGGAACAACTGTTGCATACCTGCATAATATGATATACAAATCTGGAAAAAAAGTTGGCTCATTCACTTCTCCATACGCAACTACTTCAATTGAAAAAATTAAAGTAAATGATAAATTGATTGACCCATTAGTATTTGCAAAATTGGTGGATGATGTAAAACCTGCAATTGACTCAATGGAAAAAAAATATAAATATGGCAGACCCAGCTATTTTGAAATATTCTTTGCTGTTTCTTTGCTTTACTTTAAAAAAATGAAATGTGACTACGCGATAATGGAAGTAGGCTGCGGTGGCACATATGATGCTGGTATGATTGTACCTCAAGCTATAACGGCCACCACAAACATTGGACTTGATCATCAGCACTTACTTGGTAACACTTTGACCAAGATTGCCAAAGAAAAAGCAGGTATTATCCGTAAAAACTCACATCATTTTACCACAGAGAAACGTATTCATTTACTTAAACTATTCAAATCAATCTGCAAAA
>CAZXOU010000016.1:0-13467 GCA_964642355.1 uncultured Gammaproteobacteria bacterium | reverse complement strand
AAAATAGCAAAATGTTATAAAAATAGGCATAATTTATGTTACTAGTTCTTGACATATATATAATTTGTGCTATACTGCAGTATCAAAAATAGAAAAAGCACGTTCACCCATTTCAAAAAGGAGAAGGAAATGTTTGAAATATACAACAGCTGGGCCATTACATGGTTCGGCAGGAGGGCGGAGCACTACCTTAAGACCAATCAGGCAGTTGACCCAGTGTTGGTTGAGGGTGTTAGGTTGTTTAAGATTGGGCATGACTCTTCTCATGATTTTTATGCGGGAGTAGATGAGGGCGTTGTGCTTCGATTGGTGCTCGATCGCAATATTGGTCTTGAGGAGGGCAAAGTCGAATACCTGCGCAGTTCGGATGCATGCAGGAAGTGTAATTGGGGGGACGCATAATGCGCCCTCTTCACACCAAAGGAGGGAAAATGAAGATTTTGGAATTTGTTGTCGGAGTAGGCCTCCTCTTTTTGGCGAAATACGCCTATTATGAAGAGTTGGCATCTGTAGCTTGGTGGATTCCATTAGTTTATATCGCTATCGGAACCCTGCTTCTATGGCAAGGGATTCGGTATTTCTCAAAAAAGGAGGAGAAAAATGAAAAATAAAAATCGTTCTGCCGCCCGAAAAGCGGCCAAAGAAAGTGGCAACTTCGTTGCATGTTGGCGACCACGCGCCACGGCTTACCGTGACCGTAAAAAGGAGGGCGACAAACGTGCCTGCCGTGGCACACCAAAGGAGATTCTTAATGACTATAAGAATCTCCGATCACCGATGATTTTCAGATTAGTTTGGAAATTAACGGTGACTAGATCATATGTTCTTTTATGGGCGACGACGGCCCTAGATGGTCGAGCCATATAAATTACCAATGAAAGGAGGTAAAAATGGCAGATTGGGCCCACGTGGAAGATTGGAGTGAATGCGCTCCCCTCCAAGGGATTGATCTTATTCTCGAAGATGAGAAGGATAGTAATACTTTCTCGTTAGATAGAGGATTTTGGGATATCTTTGGAGCGCCGGAGTATGACATTCCGATGTTCCTAAGGAGTGTCACTTTCTCCGAAGGCAAGTTTTTTCTCTTTGTGTATTACGAGACAGAAACTGGCATTCGGTTAGCGCCAATAAGAGAGGTTTGTTTCTTTAAGTCGTTGTCGGCTGATGGGTTTCGTAAACTCGTCGATTGGATGATGGCTGTCTCTGTGCGGCGTGGCATTGATGTCGCTAAAAGCAGGTTGGCGTCTTTGCTAGATGAGAGTGACTAGTGTAATGCAGGCAGAAATTTTTGTCGGCATGAGCGGGGATCTTGCGGAAATTGGTTAGAATGGCTAACCATATAAAGCAGGGCGAGACCGTAGGGACTTGCGAAATACGCATGTTCTAAATTGTACATTTTAAAGAGGAGGTATATCATGTGCGCATATATATTTATGCGCTTTTCCTAAGCACATCAAAAAATTGGTGTATTTGGGAAAAATTATTATAAGAATAATGCCCTTTAATCTAAAACGCCCGCGCCCGAGGCAGTATAATATCGGCGAGGTATTTAAATGGCACATTTTAACGACTTTGCAATAATGTCCTACAACAAAGACGTATCTGCGGCGATTGGTTATCGTTGCAGAGGATACGGTGTTGGGGCACCCGTTGAAATGAGTGAGGATGGTGACGGAGAGTGGGCGGTTAATTTCGCCCAAGAGGGATTTACCTTCCATGGAGATGAGTATGCTTTTATTCTCCGTAATGGAAGATGGGAGGTAGGATAACATGATTCTACGTCCCAAATGGCCGACTCTAGTTCAGAGCCGGCTTTTTTCTTTTATTAAATTATTCCTCTTCTGTTTCGTCTGGCACATCAATCTCAATATTAACTCCGTTTACCCTATGTGGAGTGTTCTCATCATCCCAAAGTATGGTGTAGAGCTCGTGTTCTCCGCCAGTGCTTGGAATAGAGTCCCAGAGCGTAGTTATGGTAGGAGTAATTGAGGTGATTGTTCTAATTAAACTGTATTGAGAAGTGTTCTCTTTTGGAGCTGCGAAGATCTCTATTTTTTGATAGTCAGATCCTGGGAGTCCTATTTCTATTTGTACAGGAAAATCAAACTCATTTAATATGTCGCCTTGTGATGGTTTTTTCCAGTCAATTGAAATACTGGTTTTTTGAAGGAATAGATTAAAGCTCACTTCTGCGGATTCGTAGTTATCAATATCATCAAAAGCAATTGCAGTTAGAGTGTGGAAACCATTTGCCATATTTGGATTTGGAATATATCTTCCAGTGTATGGGTGATTCCTTCCTTGCGCTACTAACTTGTTATCAACATAAAACTCTATGCGAGAGATTCCTCTTGGAGCGTTTGCTTCTGCTTTGAAAGTTATTACATCTCCAGAAAGAGTTTCTCCTTCAAAAGGGGAGTTGATTGTAATACTTGGTTTGTTTTCTAGAGTGTGTAAATCATCAACTTCAGTTGGTATTTCTCCTTCATCAGCTTCCCATTCATTTTCTTCCATCCATCGCGCTACTGCCTCTTCCCATTTTGGATAAAAAGGATCTCTGTCTCCTTCGTCTGGAGCAGGGCCTCTGGGGTCTTCTGGAATTAAATAATGCAGAATATTGTGCCCGGTTCTAAATATTTTTTCTTCTATAAGAGATTCTGGAGTTAAGTCAGTTGCAAGCTTGCCAGTTGATTTATCTATTTTAACTGGCGTGCCGCTTGCAAGGTCTCCTCTTAAAATTGGCTTATCTGGATATTCAATATTTGGCTTGCTGAATTGCTCTACTGCAGTTCCTTCTAAGGCTTGGCGCATAAAAGTATTCCAAATAGGGCCAGCAACTGTAGAGCCGCCTGCTCCGCGCTTCATTGCGGAGAAGTCGCTATTGCCTACCCACACTCCAGCAGCGAGCGAGGGTGTGTATCCCATCATCCAAGCATCTCTGTAATCATTAGTTGTTCCTGTTTTAGCTGCAACAGGACGGGAACCAATAGTCAGATAATTACTTTCACCAAAGAAAGGAGCGCGAGCTGAATTGTCGCTCAAAACATCTGTAATAATATCTACAAATTCTGAATCCATTGCTTGCTCTCCATCATCCTCTTCGTATTCTTGAAGAACTTTGTTACGAGGATCTTCTACCTTAAGTATAGAAACTGTAGGTTTTTTAATTCCGCGATTCGCAAGTGTTGCATATCCTGCGGTGTGCTCTATAAGTTTTACCTCTGCACCGCCAAGTACTAAAGAAAGTCCATAGCGATTTGGATCTTCAAAAGTAGTATATCCAAATTGTTCTGCTTTGTTGATTACGTTTCTGGGGCCAACAAGGTAAAGCATTTTGACAGCAGGGATGTTTATTGAGCCTTGCAAAGCATCGCGTACACTAACTGGTCCGCGTTCCTCAAGATCATAATTTTTAGGTTCATATTGTTCTCCATCTGCTTTTTCTCCAAATTCTGTTACAACGTCCCAAAGAGTTGTTTTGTCTGTAAATCCTTGTTCAAATCCAGTGGCATATACAAAAGGCTTAAAAGAAGAGCCAGGCTGACGTTTGCCTTGAATTGCCACATTAAAATTTCCGTCTATTTCTTCATCAAAATAATCTGCTGAGCCAACCATTGCTAAAATGTGTCCTGTCTTAGGATCAATAGCAACTAGCGACGCATTAGTTGCATCATATTGTTCTGCATTAACTTCTTTAAATTCTTCTATAGCTTCCTCTGCTTTTTGCTGCATATCCCAATCTAGGGTGGTGGTAACTTTTAATCCTCCTTGCTCAACTTCTCGCTCTCCATATTCCTCTGCTAATTGTTCACGAACCCAAATTACAAAATGAGGCGCATTTATAAAATTAGATTTTTCAGCAAATTCAAGCTCTGCTTCAATTGCTTCTGTTGCCTCAACTTCTTCAATATATTCAGAATCTGCCAAAAGATTAATAATATGATCTTTGCGGCTCAAGAGATCTTCTACATGCGAGCCATAAGGAGAGTAATAGGTTGGTGCTTTTGGAAGCGCTGCTAAAATTGCGCCTTCTTCTATTGTTAAATCTTTTGCGTCTTTGCTAAAGTAAAATTGGCTGGCAGATTGAATTCCATAGGCATTAGAGCCATATGGAATTTCATTAAAATAGAGCTGTAGAATTTGATCCTTGGCAAATTTTCGTTCTATTTGATATGCAAGTACAAATTCTTTTATTTTACGCGAGAAAGCCTTCTCATTAGTTAGGATAGCGTTCTTAATCAGCTGCTGGGTAAGAGTAGAGCCTCCTTCTGCTTTGCACAAACATAAAAGATTCTTAATTGAGGCTCGTATAATGCCTTTTGTATCAAAACCACCATGAGTGTAGAAATTTTGATCTTCAATCAATATTGTTGCTTGTTTTACATGCTCTGGAATTTCTTCTAAAGTAATAATTGTTCTGCGTTCAGTGTCAAACGCCTCAAATAGAAGGTGTTCGCCAGTTTTATCGTAAATTTTTGTGGATTGCGCAACTGATCTATCTATAATTTTATCAGGACGAGGTAAGTCTCTGGAATACCAAGCAAACATTGCCACAATTACAAGAAGACCAAATGCAAATGTAATTAATGCATAAGGCAGTAGGAATTTTATTAATCCTCCAAGGCTAGCAGGCCTCTGTTTCCTGCGTGGTGATCCTCCTAGCTTATTTTTGCTTATTCTGTGGGCATGGGACCTATGATGGGAGTTTTTGTCTTTCCATGATCTATTGTGTTGAAAATGTGGGATAGGCATCTACTTATTTGTAGCTAAGAGTATTGAAGTTCAGCAAAATGTATTCCTAAATTTTTAATATTTTCCTCTGTTAGCGGAATTTTTTCTATTATCTTTTTTTTTGAATATGATGTCCTCCATCCATATTCATCATCATTAATATTGTCTTGTTCAGATCCGTCTATAATATATAAATACTTTGCTTTTTTTGGGTAAAGTTTATCAAGTTTGGTTGCGTAATGAAGTTCGCTTCCTTCTCCTGGCTCAACATAGTTGCCAACATTTAAATCAACATCAGAAGTATGGTATCCTGTTATTGATTTAAACCTTTCTTGCTCTCTTGCGTTCACAATTTCGTTTAATTTAGGAATATCGGCATCTTTCCATCTGTCTTGAAGTTCGTTGGGTAATTTTGATAATAGTGTGTTGCGTGCACTCTCAAGAATATCTTTTTTTACAGAAGATTGCTCCGCATTAGCTAGCAACAACTCTACATCTTTAACGTCTTGAGTTGACATTTCTTTTGATTCTTCAGGGTCTTGCTCTATTGCTGTGGGGTGTCCACCTTCTCTAATCATAGTATTATTATTAATATTTTGCTAAAATAAAAACATTAGTGATACATTTACCATACTTATTTTATGCAAAAAAAGCAAGAACAAATAGAGGAGTTGTTAGCTCGTGGAGTGGATCAAGTAGTTGTAAAAAAGGATTTAGAAAAGCTTTTGGATTCCAATAAAAAGCTTAAGATTTATCTTGGTTTAGATCCTACTTCAACTTTATTACATATAGGAAACGCAATACCTTTGCGAAAGCTTCGTGATTTCCAAGAGCTTGGACATGAAATTATATTTTTAGTTGGCAGTTTTACTGCGCTTATTGGAGATACGTCAGATAAAGATGCAATGAGAAAGGTGATGACCAACAAAGAGATTAAAGATAATTTTAAAACCTACAAAGAACAAGCATCAAAGATATTGGATTTTAAAAAGGCAAAAATTTTATACAACGGAGATTGGCTTTCTAAGCTTTCATTTGAAGATATTGTTAAGCTTGCTCAAGAGTTTACAGTCCAGCAGATGATAGAAAGGGATATGTATCAAGAAAGGCTTAAAAAGGGAAAACCAATTGGATTACATGAGTTCTTGTATCCATTAATGCAGGGCTATGACAGTGTTCATATGGAAGTTGATATAGAGCTTGGAGGCAGCGATCAGTTATTCAACATGCTTGCAGGTAGAACATTGTTAAAGTCATACAAGAACAAGGAAAAGCATGTTATTACCACTCAGTTGCTAGAAGGTTTAGATGGCAGAAAAATGAGTAAGTCATACGAGAATACTGTAAACATTACAGATGAGCCAAATGACATGTTTGGCAAAATAATGTCTTTACATGATGATTTAATTATAAAATATTTTGAGTTGTGTACTGATTTGCCAATGCCAGAGATTCACGAAATTGGAGAGGGATTAAAAAATGGAGATAATCCTAAGAACGCGAAAGTTTATCTTGCGCGCGAAATAGTGAAGCTTTATCACAGCGATAAAGAATCTAAGAACGCGGACAAGGAATTTGAAAATGTGTTTGCAAAAGGCGGAAGACCAGATGATATACAAAAGAAAAAGATAAAGGCAAACAAAAAACAAGCAGATGAACTGCTTGTTGGGTTAGATTTGGCAAGCTCTCGCTCCGAAGCAAAGCGCGTAATTGAGCAAGGCGGCGTAAAAGTAGATGACGAAGTTGTAGATGATTGGAAGCAATCAATTAATGTGAAAAAGGGAATGATTGTTCAGGTTGGAAAAAGGAAATTTGTTGAAATAGCTTAAAGTTTTTCAACACCTTTTCTGTAAAATTTAGCCGCAGCTTCTGGAGCAATTGAGTTTATAATTACACCAGAGCCTATTTCTACCCCAGCCCAAAAAGAGCCGCGCGGGGTTATTTTCATATACAAATGCTGGTTGTTGTCATATATCATTTGATGGAAGTAATAGTTATACGAGAGACCAAGTTCATTAATCCTTCCGAGAATATGCTTCAAGATAGTAGCAAACGATTTTCGCTCATGTTTTTCTAGCTGGGTAATGTTATCTACATGGCGTTTTGGCATAATCCAGCATTCATAGTTGTGCATTGAAGCATATGGTGTAAAAGCTACAACTTGTTTGTCCTCCCACACTGCTCTTGGGCTGGTTTTTTCTTTGTTAATAACATCGCAGTACACCTCTGTTCCGTGTTCAAGTAGATACTCAAGCTGTTTGTGGGATTTATCTAATAGATGTGGTGGAATAAAATCTGTAGCAAAGATTTGTGAGTGAGCATGGCGGATGGAAGCGCCTGCTTTGCCGCCGTCGTTTTTGAAAATGATTATATATTGGATGTTTTTTATCTTCTGGATTTCGCGAGTACGCTCGGCATATACATCTATGAGCTCTGCAATATGTTTTACTGAAAGGTCTTCCAGTTCAAGATTAGGATCAGGAGTTTCAATTACCACTTCTTGCACGCCATAGGCTTTTGGATTATCAAGCGTGATTGCAGGAAATTTATTTGGGATAACCTTAATACGCCAATTAGATTCTCTACCGCGAGTTAGGGTTGCTTTTATGTGTTTTACATTTTTAGGGTGAAACACCGACTCTTCTGGCTTGTCGTAGGATTTAACTTTTTGCGGCACTTCTAAATCATGCGGACGAGTTTCGCGTTGTGGCGCAGTAATAACATATTTGTCTTGGATGTAATCTTTTCGTATTTCTGATTTTGGCTGTTTCCCTCCTCCTCGGCGGGTAAAATTTTTGTTAGGCATTTTTATATTTATTTGCTGACTATTTTATAATACAGCTTTTCGTAGTTTTCTACCATTCTATGTACTGAAAAGTTATCCTCTACATGTTTTCTGCAGGCTTTGCGCATTTTCAGGTACTCATCTGCTGGCATATCATAGATTTTTTTAACTGCTTTTATCATTTGGCGTTCGTTTTTAACTATATACCCTGTTTTGCCATGCTTAATCACTTCTTTGGGGGATCCAGAGTCAAATGCCACAACAGGCGTGCCCACAGACATAGCTTCTGTCATAACCAAGCCAAAGGATTCTGGAATATTAATTGGCATTAGAAGTACTTTTGCTCTGCCATATAGTTTTGGTAGCTTTTTTTTGGGCAACATACCTAGATATTTTATTTTTTTAGATAAATATGGTTCTATGTCATTGTCCCACAGATCCTGCTCATCTATAGATGTTTCTCCAGCCAATTTAAGTGGAATATTAAGTTTTTTTGCAACCCTAATTGCGATTTCTGGTCCTTTTATTCTCCTCATTCTGCCAGAAAAGAAAGCATAGCCATCATCTTTTTCGTAAAAAGGATATTTATCAATTTCTGTGCCGTTATAAACAATTTCGTCGTACTTGAATGAGGGAAATATTTTTTGCTGAGCTAAGCTAATGGAATTAAAATACAAGTGAGATGTATTTTTAAAGTGTTTTAAGGCCATTGTTTTTTGTTCTAAAAGAGGATCATGAAAAGTAAACAGCATTGGCGTAGATTGAGTTGCTGCAATAGGCAAAAATTCAGGAACAAACACAGCATGAACTATATCAAATTTTTTAAATAAATCCACGATCTTAGTATAAACAATTTGATTATATAAAAGGCGATACATCTTTACAGAACCCATTGATACATCTGTTTTAAGCGCTTTTTGAAATGACTTGTTTTTTGATAAAGGGTCAAATTCAATCATAGGCTTTTTTGCTTTACTTTTGGATCCCTTTGGTGCGAAAAGAGTAACAGAATGACCTTTTTTTGTAAGTGCATCTGCCATTAGAACCCATAAATCATTTGGTGCTCTAATAGTATTTTTCGGCGGTGGAGCTGTGTATTCATAAGGAACACACAGTCCTATTTTTAGTTTTCGCATACCAAGTTTTTATTTTTTTAAAAGTTTTTTGTAGAGTGCTTCGTATTTTGGAACAATATGCTCTGGCCTGAAAAGCTTGTTTACTGTTTTAATAGCACTAACAGACATAGCAATATGTTTTTCGTTGTCCGATAATATATCAAGAGCATTTTTTGTCATCTGCGTGATGTTGCCAACACGAGAAAGTAGGCCCACTTTGTTTTCTATAATAGTTTTTGCTAAGCCTATTGATTTACTGCCTACGATCGGAACACCACATGCCATTGCCTCCAAGGCCGCAAGGCCAAATCCTTCTTTTTCTGAAGGGAATAGAAATAAATCAGATGCAGATAGAATTTTTGGAACATCAAGCTGAAATCCAAGAAAGTGCACATTGTTTTTAAGTTTTGCACGTGTAACTAAGCGTTTAATTTTTACTAGATCTGGCCCATCACCAATAAGTATTAATTTTGAAGGAATTTTAGCATTTACTTTCTTGAATATTTTAATAACATCTTCTGTTCGTTTAACAGGCCTAAAATTAGAAACATGTATTAGTATTTTTTCATCTGGCTCTGCAAAAATTGCCCTTAAATCTTTTAATTTTCCTTTTAGGGTTCTTTTTGTGATTGCAAAGTTTTCTATTACCTCTGGAACAGTTTTTAGTTTAAAGTTTTTTTGTGCCTCGTGCGCCAAAAGATCCGAAACTGCTGTTACAGAATCACTTCGGCCTATATTTGTTGCTAAAGTTTTACTTAAAGTTTTGTCTATTCCCATTACTGTTACATCTGTTCCATGAAGAGTCACCACAACTTTTACTTTTTTTCTGACCATGTCCTTTGCTAAGTGTGCTGCAACTGCATGGGGCATAGCATAGTGAGCGTGTATAATATCAAGCTTGTGATCGTTCACAACTTCTGCAATTTTATTTGCAAGTGAAATGGTGTATGGCGATTCTCGAAATACAGGATATTCAGTTACATCAACTTGATGAAACGTAATATTCTTAGGCCAGTATTGGCTTAATAAAAAAGGCACATCATAGCTTATGATGTGAATTTCATGTTTTAGTTTTGCAAGCTGTTGGGCAAGACTGGTGGCAAAGCCTCCGCTTCCGCCATAGCTTGGATAACAGACAATTCCTATTTTCATATTAGAGAAGAAAGTGTTTTTTGTAAAAGATTATAAAATTTCTTTTTGCCGTTCTTAATAGTTTTAATTTGGGACTCTTCTTTAAATCTATTAAGTGTATAAAGTAAGCGAGATATTTTTTCGAGTTCCAAATATTGCTTAACAATTGTTTGATTGCTTGATAGTTCTAGGTAGGCATCTATAAAGGCATTTTGCCATTTTTTGTTGTTAAGCGCAAATACCCATACACATGCAAGATCTAGCGCAGGATTGCCTATAACTGCATCTTTCCAGTTAATTAAGCCAACGTCATTTTTTTTCTGTAATATATTTTCTGGAGTGATGTTTCCATGGCAAAAAACTGAAGTTTCCTGTATTTTAATTTTATCTATTTTATTAAGTATAGCATTTTCTGTTTTAATAGATATAATTTTTTCTTTAGAGAGTTTTTTGGCAAGTGTGACAGCTTGTTTTTTTGTATTTTTTGTTTCGTATACGTTAAGTTTTTTATCGTCTGCTATAGAGCGTAAGTGAACCTGTATATAATATATTCCTAGGGCTAGTTTTTTGGCAAATTGTAAATTATCAAGGACTGAAGTATCAAAACCAGATTGCCAATTACCGAAATTATCTCCTTCTATGTATTCGCGAACATGCCAAACAAAATTTTTACTAACTCTGGCCTTGATGAGGTTTGGAAGTATAATATGAGTACCATTATTAAGCGTGCTTATTTGTTTAAGTATATATACTTCGTTAGCTAATGACTTGTTAATTTTAGAGTCATTTGAAAGTGAAGATTTGAAGAAGGCAGTATTTTTTTCTGCATCAAGAACAACAGAAGAAAAATATGGCCTTGCTTCTTCCACTTTTTTGGATATGGATGTAGTAGGCTTTAACTTTAACTTTTTTAACTTTTCAGTTATTTGTTGTTGGTACATGTGTGACATGAAAGCTACATTTTTTTAATAAGGCTAGATGCCATTTCTAGTTCTGTTTTTGCGTTCTTGGGTTCTGCTGGGCCTTTGGTTAAAAAGAAAATAGTGCTGCGAAGAGCGGTCCATGCCCTATATAGGGTAATCCGCCTTTCTATGCTGTTTGAGGTTTTTATGCCTCTTGCTTTTAAATATGCTTTTACAAATATTTGCTGATGTTTTTTTGTCTCTTCATCGCTTCTTTTTCCTCTGGACATATATCTTAGCTGCTGCATTAAACTGCCTATATCGCGCGCCCAGTCTCCCATGCAGATATCTGTAAAATCAATTACTGAAACTTTTCCATCTGTGGCGTTTATGATTACATTTTCTGGATGAAAGTCCCCGTGAATTAAGTATTCCCTATCAAGCCTTGCAATTGACCTAGTTTCTTGCTGTACAAGCTTTTCAAAATATTCGTTAACTTGCGGAGATAGTTTTGGAAACTTGCGCTTGATTTTGGGAATGAATTTTTGCGGACCTGGAAGAACGGTTTGTATTCGGCTGTTTTCTGGATTAAAGTTTTCCTTTTGCGTGGCTGGTATTTTGTGCAATCTCGCAATCCACTCGGCTGCTTGCTCTAGGTATGGCGCGATGTTGGTGTCTTTTTGCGAAATATAGTGCAAAAGATTTTCACCGTCTATTCCTCTGTAGAAAAATGCTCCAAATTCTTTATCAAACAATAGTGGCTGGGGTACAAATACTTTAGAATCTTTAAATCCATTTTTGTTAATAAATTTAAGTGATTCGTTTGCATTGTCTCTGTTTTCTTGAGAATGTGCGGAGCAAAAAATAGGTTTATCACCAAGGCTTTCTGAATCAAAGCGGACTACAATATGGTAAAATACCTTACCAATATTACGCTTTATTGGGGTTGCAGTCAAGTCGCTTAAATCATACTTTTTTGCAAAATCAGGTATTTTTTCTTGTAAGAAATTTGCCACAAACTTGGGATCAAATATTTTAGTAATCTGATTTTTTGGACTAGTAGAATTTTTAGCATCGTTTTTTTGTTTTTTTAAATTAACTGCCTTTCTAAACAGTGCGGCATATTTTTGCGCAGGGATTTCCCAGGAATGTGATTGCTTCATTCCTGTTTGAACAAGCCTTTTCCACGCCTCAGCATGCTTGTATGTTTCTATAGATCTCATTATCGCGCTTAAGAATTTTTCTGGGTCATATTCCTTAAATACAAACCCATTGCCTTTGCGAGTGCCCTGGTCATAATTAGTTACAGTATCAACTAGGCCTCCTACAGCATGAACCACGGGCACGCTTCCATATCGCATGCTTATAAGCTGGCCTAGGCCGCAAGGTTCAAATCTGGAAGGCATTAAAAAGATGTCTGACCCTGCATAAATCTCTGCTGCTTTGTGTGTATCAAATACCAAATGAGCTCCAACCTTTTTGGGGTACTTTTTTTGAAGTTTTCTAAAAAAGTTTTCATATGTTTTTTCTCCAGTACCTGCAATCACAAGCTGAATGTCTTCTTTAAGCAGATCATCCGCAATATCCATAAGTAGGTCAAACCCTTTTTGTTCGGTAATGCGCGTTACCATTCCTAAAACTGGAATGTCCTTGTTTTTTGGTAGTTTAAATTTTTTCTGTAAATCTAATTTGTTTGTTATCTTATTTTCTAGAGAGCTGTAACTGTAATGTTTTTTTATGTCAGGATCTTTTTTTGGATTAAAAATATCATAATCAATTCCGTTCACAATTCCAAACACTCTGTTTTCCCGATTTTTTAAAATGCGGTTTAAGTCTTCTCCGAATTTTGGAGTCATTATTTCTTTTGCATATTGTTCTGAAACCGCATTTATCAAATCCGCATGCATAATTGCTCTTTTGGCAAAGTTAATTCCCTTGATGCCAGATTCATCTGTGTATCTAGGCAATCTGCCAGAGCCAGAGTCAATTTTTTGGCCTGCGCCTTTTGCATGTCCCATTTGATAGGCAAGATTGTGGATTGTGTATACTGTTGCGGCATTACTAACATTTTCTGATTTATTAAATCGTTTGCGCACAAAGTAGGGGACAAGTCCTGTGTGCCAGTCATTACAATGTATGATATCTGGCTTAATATCTAAAAGCTCTATAAGTTTTAAGGCTGCCAAATTAAAAAAGAAAAATCTTTTATTAGATATTTTGGTTCCGTAAATAGTTTTAAATCCAGAAAAATAAGAAGCTCTGTCTATAAAATACACAGGCAGATCATCCATCAAATAACCTCTCCAATAATCAAACTGAAGTTTTTTTGTTTCGTCCATTGGGATGGAGATGTCATTACCTAGTTTTTTGAGTTCGTGTTTTTTGGTATCAATTACGCCGTGCAAAGGAGAGATAGCAATAACATTATGACCATCTCGTTTAAGGGCTTTTGGAAGTGATCGGGCAACATCGCCAAGTCCTCCAGCTTTAGAGAATGGAGCTACTTCTGCAGAGATTGTTACAATTGTTAGTTTTTTATTCATAGTGTTTTGTTTGGGCTGAGCATATTGCTACCGCTAATGCATCTGCAGCGTCATCTGGTTTTGGAATATCAGTTAGTTTTAAAATAGTTTTTACCATATGCTGAATCTGATTTTTATCTGCTGCTCCATACCCAGTTAATGCCTGTTTTATTTGTAGGGGAGTGAACTCATAAATTTTTGATCCAGATTTTTGTGCTGCTAGCAATGCGATACCCCTAGCATGCGCAACTGTAATTGCAGTTTTGGTATTTTTAGCAAAG
>CAZXOU010000015.1:0-14398 GCA_964642355.1 uncultured Gammaproteobacteria bacterium | reverse complement strand
CCGCTCAGAATGACAAGAGGATTAAACCAAAAACCGTGCTAACAATAACACGGTTCTTAGGATTTATCAACAAATCAATTTTAGAGTTTTAGGTCATCTACTGCACTGGTATCAACTGGCTCCTGTGGAGCTGAAGCTTGGGGTGTATTCTCCCGTGTGTCTGGGCCTCTATCGTCTCTTCTGGGACCTCTGTTAGAACCCTCTGGTTCATAAATTTTGAGGTTAACGCGAGCGTTGTTCTTAGCACCAACTACTCGGAGCAGGGTGCGGATAGCGCGCGCAGTGTTTCCAGAGCGGCCGATTATCTGGCCCATATCCTCTGGATTGGTCTTGAGTGTTAATAGAACACCCATTTCGTCTACAGTTCTTTCGACCTGCACGTCATCTGGATGATCTACCAGAGACTTTACGACGAATTCTAGAAATTCTTGGTCTAAATCTGCCATACTGATTTACGTTAATAATTATAAAGCAATTATACTATAGTATATTGATGTGATTTGTCAATTGGTTGTTGTAGTATAATAAGTGTCACTGTGTTTGGCACGCAAGATAATTCAGAGATGTGCACTCGCCGCAATTACCCGCATAAAAATTTTCAACAGAGCAATTAGGGTTTTCTATTCCGTCCATTATCTCAACTATAGTATCAACACACAATACAAAATTTCCTGGATCACGGTATATTGCAGAATCGCCTCTTATGAGTGTATCGCTTACTTTTTCTAGTCCTCTGTTTTTTCCCATTATACATGCATTATTTTGAGGAAAGTTCAATGGATCTGGAACTCCCACTGGATACTTGAGACCAAATCCATCGTATAAATCATTACCACTAAATATCTGATGCCCCATTTCGTGAAGCATAGTCGAAAAACCAGTATTAAAAACCACTCTATCTAGATATAATGGAAATGCATTATATGAGTTCCTTCCTCCAGCAAATGACCTATTAAATCTAGGTATTATAGGCTCTGGTTGGTATTGAAGATATACAACGAAATCATAAGCATCCAAATTCAAATTATTTTCTTGAATTGCTTCTCTAAAGAATTGTTTTACTGTAGTATGGTCATTATTTATGAGCGTATTCTCCTTTTCAATAGGGTCTATAATAGTAACTTTAAATTTTGGATTCTTTTTCAATCGCGTATCTTCAATATTATGATTCACAAGAAGGTTCTCCCAAAATTTTCCTATGTGTTTTAGAGAATAAGTATTTACAGAATAAGAATTATTCTCTGTTTTTTGAATTTCATCTGTTACATTATTTAGAGTAGTATAAGGACTGTCTGAAAAAAGGATATCCTCTAATCGATAAGAGCGAGTTGTTATAAATTGAGCATTACTGCCCCAGTCCCATTTTGCTACACAATCTTCGTATGATCCGCCAGGCACATATCCCTCTCCGCCCCATTTCTCGTCTCTCCATAGACATATATTCTGTTTTTCAAGATCAAATCCTGGAGGAACAATTTGTACAACACCTATTTGATATTCATGATTATCAAAATATTGATTTATTTTTACATCTCCAGACATTTCAAATAAGAACTCATCAATTCCGTCTATATGATCTCTAGAACCATCTCCTACACTATGGCTAAGATTAATGTTAACAATGCCATCAGGATATACGCTAAATACTTCATTCAATAGCTCGTCACTCATAAATATAGATCCCCAAGAAAATCTACAATCTCCTCCTAAAATATAACTATCAAAAAATCCGCTTCCGTCTGAAGAATACGAGGTTCCCGGAATATTGACATTAAAAAATCTATATCTGTTTAAAAGTTGTTCTGTGTCATCTCCAACGTACCCGACACATATACTTATTAAATTTGCAATTGAGTCATATGTTATTTCTTTTAATACAAACCCTTCTACAACATCTTCAAGCTCGAATTTTTTCCCAAAGTAATCAGCAAATATAAAAAAATCAGGGAATCCGATTGTGCCATCGCCGTTGAGATCAAACTGTGTATTTGATGTATCAACTGGCTGCCCAAATTCATCCGCAAACAAAAAGAAATCAGGATAAACCACAATCCCATTACCGTCAAAATCTGGAGTTTTTCCAGATGCAAGCCCAGTAGACTGTGCGTGTCCTGTGTTTATGTACGCAAAACCAGCAACCATTATAATTATTGATAAAAAGATTGAGCTGTATGTGAGCAATATATGAGTACGTAGTGTTTTGATTATGTTTATAGGTGTAGATGTGTTATTAGGATCCAGTACAAAGCAAGCTACCTGGATTATCTGAGCAACAAGTTTCAATTTGTGATTGTATTGAAGCATCTCCAAGCGCATCTCCAAGCTGGCTGGAGAGCGCACCGCAGGCATCTCCGTCAACAACTGTTCCCGAGCCGAGTACGTTGTTTCCAGTTGTGGCTTCTTCTCCATCCAAATACCCATCACCGTCAGTATCGGGATTATTTGGGTCAGAGTTGTAAAGGTTTGTTTCTTCTTCGTCAGTTAGTCCGTCGCCATCACTATCAATAGTTTGGCTTTGTTCAATAGGAAGTGAGTCTCCTGATTCGTTTCCAGAGCCATCTGGAGTTCCATCCACACTTTGTGCTGCTACTAATTCGTTTGCTGGCTGGTTTGTTGAGGTACTTGCAGTGCCACCATTACTCGTTGCACTTTGGAGTTGGCCTATAACAAAGCTGGCAATGGCCCATGCCGCAAACACCACAAATAATCCAATAATACCTTGCACAATCATAGTTCGCGCTTGTGAAACTTGGTCTTCGTTTCCAGCTGCTGTCATCCATTTAAATCCCCCAAAAAGTATAATTATAACTGCTACAATACCAAGAAACCCAAGTACAATATTGATTATATTGGCAATAGTACCTTTAAGATCATCTGTTTGCCCAATGCCGACGTTCGAAAAATTGGTACTTAGTCCATATTCTATGTTTCTAGGATCTTCAATGCCTTGTGCGGCTACTTGCATCGGAGCTAGTGTAAGTATGAATATTGAAATAAGGTATATTTTCAGAAAGAATTTCATGTTGTGTTTATTTTTTTATTCCTATAAGTAAGTATACCATTTTTTTGTAATAAGAATAATGCAAAAAAACAGTTCGTATGCACGGACTGTTTTGGTAAGTAGATTATTTTTTTACTTCTTCGTCTTTCTTTTCTTCCGGAGCATCTGATTTAGGTGCTTCTTCTTTCTTCTTGTCCTCCGTAGCTTCAGCGTAGGGGGATGCCTCTGCTTTAGGTTCTTTATCTCCGCCTTCTTCTTTTTTGTCTTTCTTCACCTTTGGTCGCCAGGATTTTAGTTTTTTATCTTCTATAATGTTTTCTTTTACCAAAAGGTTCTGAACTGTAGGGGATGGCTGTGCTCCAACAGAGATCCAATACTTAATACGGTCAGCTTTTAGATTTAATACTTTAGGTTCGGCCACTGGATCGTAATTTCCTAAAATTTCGTTATGTTTGCCGTATAGATCTCGTTTTTTTTCGGACACAACAACCCGATATGATGGTCGGTTCTTTTTTCCGGTGCGTTGTAGGCGGATTGCTAACATATTCTTAATATGAGGATACTATCTAAAATTCGTGTTTATGTCAAGCCCGCCTGACTGTGTTGTCAGGAGATGCTTTCAACTGCTTTTTCTAGATCAATTGAAAGAAGTTTTGATACACCATCTTCACCCATAGTAACACCATACAATATATTTGCTTGCTCCATAGTGGCTCTGTTGTGGGTGATCGCAATGAATTGGGTAACACGAGAAAGTTTTTCTAAAATTGCTGCAAATCGTTCGCTGTTCGCTTCGTCTAAAGCAGCATCAACCTCATCTAGCACCACAAAAGGGGATGGATTTGCGCGTATAATTGCGCAGATTAATGCAATAGAGGTTAGAGCGCGCTCACCGCCAGAAAGCATGCTAATTGTGGCAACTTTTTTGCCGGGAGGGGATGCTTTTATCTCTATTCCCATTTTTATCTGATTTGCCAAATGTTCTTGCTCTTTTTTTGTAAGCCCTGCTGCAACATCTTCGTTAAGCATTTCTAGCTCTGTTTGCTTGTTTAAAGTTAAAGATGCCGTACCTCCGCTAAATAGTATTTTAAAATATTCAGTAAATCCTTTTTCGATTTTTTCAAATGATTTATTAAATTGTTTTTCTATGACTTCATCCAACTGATGCAAGGCTTGGTTGGTTTTTTTGAGGGCATCTTCTAAATCATCTAATTGTTCTGTTAAGAAATCATATTTCTTTTTGGTTTCAGAATAATCTTCATCAGTTTCTGGTTCAATGCCTCCGATCATTTCTAGTTCGCTTTTTATAGTTGCTATGCGAGGCCATTTGTCTTGGGCTTCCTCGCCTGCATTCGCGTTTTTAATTTTGTCTTTTAGTTCTCCATGTACTTCTCGTTCAATTTCTTGGCCAAGATTATGCTTGGTGGTTTCTATTTTCGCAAGCTCAACATCTATATGATGTTTTTGTGAAGAGATTTCGTTTAGTTCAAGCTGTAAAGATTGATATTTTTTTTGTGTGTCAAAAACAACACTAGTTGCTTTTGATTCTACTCTGCGTAAATCTGTAACTAGGTTTTGTTTTTTATCAACTTCCTTTGTTGCAATTTCTAGCTCTTGTTTGAGGCTTTCAATTTTTTTAGAAAGATCATGAATTTTTTCTGTAGTAGTAACTCTGGGCACAGAATCTTTATCCTTTAAAATATCTTTGATTTCTGATTTAAGTTTTTTTGATTTTGACTGTAGTTCTGCAAGTTCAATAAGCGTTGTTATCTTATTAATGCTTTCTAGTAGATCTATTTGTTTGTGGGCGCTTTCAACTAATTTTTCTGTATCAATATTTGTTGGATGTGCTTTTTCTAAACGCGAAAGAACCTCTAGCTCGCGCGTGAACCCCGCTAAAGCTCCAGTTAGTTCATTTTTTTTAGCTAGCGCCTCGTGGTATCCAGATTGCACTTTATCGTAATCTCCGATTTGGGCGTGCTTTTGTTCTTGTTCTAATTTTTGAATCTTGCCCTGCAGTTCGGAAAGTTTTTTATTGAGTGAGAGATGGGTCTTTTCTATTGTTTTCTTTTTGTCGCGTAATTTATATAGCTTAGTGTTTGTGGTGTGCCACAAAGAGCCATAATGCTTTAATTGAAGGTGATGAAGTTCTTTTTCTAGATGTTTGCGCTTTTCTCGTTTTTCTATTTGTTGTTCTAGATTTTTTAATCTAGGTTTTATTTCTCTAATTAATGATTTTACCTGAGTTAGATTTTCTTCGGTGGTTTTAATTTTGCTTTTAGCGTGTTCGCGTTTGATTTGATATTGCTTTACTCCAGTTGCTTCATCAAAAAAGTTTTTACGTTCATATGGTGTGCTTGAGAGTATTGCGTCTGTCATGCCTTGGCCGATTACACTGTATGTTCTTTGTCCAAAATTAGCTTGCGCAAGCAAGAGCTGTATATCTGCTAATCTGACCTTTGAATTGTTGATGTGATACTCGCTTTCTCCGTTCCTGTACACTCGGCGTTTTACTACAACTTGATCATATTCAATATTTGCCCCGCCTCCTCGGTGGGCAGGTTTTTTGTCCTTGTTATTTAAATACAAGGATACCTCCGCAAAGCCTAATCGAGCCTTACTTGCTGAGCCAGAAAATATAACATCTTCTGCGCGCTTACCACGGAGCAACTTCAAACTTTGTTCGCCTAATACCCAGCGAACAGCATCTGCTGTGTTTGATTTTCCACTTCCATTTGGGCCGACAATTGATGTAATGCCAGGATTTGATCCGCGCCTCTTTGGGAATTCAAGAACAGTTTTTTGGGCAAATGATTTAAAGCCTTGTAGTTCTAATTTTTCTAAATACATAGGATTATTGTAACACAAAAACACCCTAATGTGTTATTAGGGAGTCTTTTAATCACCAGCCTTTAGCTTCCAAACCTGCTCTGGCTGCATCTGTTTCAGCTTCTTGTTTGGATGTGCCTGTGCCTCTCGCAACTTCGTCTTCTCCAAGCTTAGTCACAATAGTAAATTCCTTATTATGATCTGGTCCTTCTTCTTTTTCTACATGATATGTAGGAGTGGTTCCCATTTTTTCTTGAGCTGCTTCTTGGAAAGCTGTTTTGGGATCACGATATAATTTATTCTCTAAAATGTTTGGTAGTTTAGAAAGAATCCAAAGTTCAATAAATGTTTTTGAAACATCATATCCTTGATCCAAGTAAACTGCGCCAATTACAGCTTCCATTGCATTGGCTAAAATATAGTTTCGGGCTTTGGCATTGTCATCTTTGCTCTCACCCTTAGAAAGGTATAAAAAGTCCTCAAGTCCCATCTCATGCGCTGTGGCAGCTAATGTGGTTGCGTTTACTAGGGCCGCACGCCAATTAGTAAGCTCACCTTCTGGGTTGGGGTAATTTGCGTATAAGTTTTCTGTAACAATTAATTCCAAAACAGCGTCTCCTAAAAATTCAAGACGCTCGTTATGGTCCAGTTCAAAATTTGGATTTTCATTCAAGTATGATCTATGAACCAATGCTTGTTGTAAAATTTTAGAATCTTTAAATTTAATTTCAATCTTATCCTCCAATGGTGCAAAATCTTTCATAATTATTTCTTATCGTCTTTAGGTTCAGAATTCTCTTTTTTCTTGTCGCCTGATGTGTCTGATTCTACTTTTGGATGATTTTGTGAAACCATGTCTTTGTAAATAGATCCTAGAACTCCATTTACAAACTTTCCACTAGAAGCTCCGCCAAAGCTTTTTGCAAGCTCAATGGCCTCGTTAATTGCCACCTTAGGAGGAATTGCTGTGTCTAGGGTAAGTTCAAATATTCCAATACGCAAAACATTTCTATCAACAACTGTAATTTGGTCCAAAGGCCATTCAGGAGCATAGCCCTCTATTGTTTTATTTATCTCGTCAATATTATCTTTAACGCCCTTTGTTAACTTTAATACAAAATCTTGATCTGCTAATCCTGGAGCAAGACTAACCAAATTTTTTTTGGTGATTTCTGTTAATGTATCTTTTTTGTTGCCGTTAAAGTCCCATTCATACAGGCTTTGCATGGCAACTGTTCGCGCAAGATGTCTATTAGACATAAAATTTTATTGTACAATAAAAAAGTAACTAACTTTTAGCTTTATCGACTACTGAGGCTTTTGCAGATTTTTTATACTCTCCACATTCTTTACATGTTCTGTGGGGCAATACTTTAGCTTTGCATTTAGCACAGTCAGAAAATTTTGCCTTTCCTAGCGCAAAATGTGATGCTCTTCTTTTATGTTGAGATGAGGTTCTTCGCTTTGTTGGTACTGACATACAGGGTCTGGATAGTTAGTAATGATTTGATACGCCAAGTATAGTGAAATTTTTGTAGTTTGGCAAGGGGCATTCGCCCCTCCACATGCTATACACACCCTGTACACTAGTTATTATTATTTTACACAAAATTTTTTTGTGCTATAGTAGTATCGCTTATGAACAGCGAGCAACTCTGGCAAGCAACGCTAGGTGAACTTGAATTGACAGTTTCCAAAGTTCACTTTACCACTTGGTTCCGAAATACTTTTATAGTAGATTGGAGCGAAGATAAGGTTATTATTGCAGTTCCAAATAACTTTACAAAAGCGTGGCTTGAAAATAAATACAACAAATCAATCGTTACTGTACTTCAGAATATTACCGAAAACAAAGTAACCAATGTTGAGTATAAAGTTGAAACCGCCAAAAAGGTGGATTCAGTTTCTGTTTCTGTAGAAGCCGAACCTGAAGCACAAGTATCTGCAGAAGATCACGACCAAGCACAAGCACCTGCAAGCCCCAATCAATCTGCCGCATTAAATCAGCGGTATATTTTTGCGAACTATGTTGTTGGAAAAGGAAATGAGCTTGCGTACGCGGCCTCTGTTCGTGTTGCCAAAGAACCAGGAACCAAATACAATCCTTTATTTTTGTATGGGGGAGTTGGATTAGGCAAAACTCATTTAATGCTTGCTGTGGGTAACGAACTTTTGCGCAACCAAGGGTCTTTAAACATTTTATATATTACAGGAGAACAGTTTACTAATGATTATGTGTCTTCGCTTCAGTCCGGAAATGTAGAAAAATTTAAGCACAAATACAGAACCCCAGATTTATTACTAGTTGATGATATACAATTTATTGGTGGAAAAGAACAGACCCAAGAACAATTTTTTCATGTCTTTAATGCGCTTAGAGATGCGCATAAGCAGATTGTGCTGACTTCTGACAGGCCACCAAAGGCTATCCCAGCTTTAGAGGAGAGACTAATCTCTAGATTTGAATGGGGAATGATAGCAGATATATCTAGCCCTGACTTAGAGACTCGCATGGCCATTCTTCAGTCCAAAAGCGAAGAGCGCGGAATAAAACTTTCAGAAGATGTTTTGCGATTTGTTGCAACTAATGTGCAAAGCAACGTTAGAGAGCTAGAGGGAGCTTTGAATCGCCTGATGGCGCATATTGAGCTGCATAATCTAGCCCTTACTTTAGAGGTTGCGCGTGAGGTTATATCCTCCATTACTGTAAGTCAGCGCAGAGGAGGGGTAACCGTAAGAGATTTGGTAAAAATAGTTGCAGAATATTTTGATATATCTTTAGATGACCTATCTGGGCAATCTCGCAGAAAAGAACTTGTTGTTCCGCGACAAATTACAATGTATTTGATGCGCGAGGAGCTTGATGCATCTTATCCAACTATAGGTCATGAGCTTGGCGGACGGGATCATACAACAGCAATGCATGCTTATGCAAAAATAAAGAGAGATTTTGATAGTGATGAGAGAATTAGGCAAGATATTGGCTCAATTCGCCAGAGGTTGTATAATGGGTAATATAATATTACCTAAATTATGTCTAATACAAATTCCTCAATAGAGGATTTGCTAGTAAAAAATTCAAATCAACAGCAACAACAATCAACAGTTCCAGGGCAGAATGACGAAGATCCACAAAAAGAGCTTACAGAGGCTGTTGGAAAGGTAGAGCACCAAGGCCACGAAAAAGAAATACAAACCCAAGCCACTGAACATGGCTTGGAATATATTGATTTTGCGCAAACCACACTAGATAGAGAGGCATTGGGGTTAATGAACGCAAAAGAGATAGAAAAATATAAATCTGTAGTGTTTTTAAATCGCGATGGACAATTACGAATGGCTACAACAGATCCAACTGATGATGTAAAAAAGAAAATGGAACAGTTGGCAAAACAAGAGCATGCACAAGCACAGCTATATTTTATTTCGGAAGACAGTTTAAAAAAAGCAATTACAGAGCATGGTAAGTTGCCAAAAAAGCAAAAAATTACACAGATAGTATCTATTACTCCAGAGGATTTAGAAAAATATAAATCTGAATTAGTAGACATAAAATCCTTAGGAGAAAAATTAGGCAAGATTCCTTTAACAGATGTAATGACAATTATACTTGCTGCTGGTATTAAATCTGAATCAAGCGACATTCATATAGAGGCAGAAGAAGATGGAATAAAATTGCGGTTTAGAATGGATGGTGTTTTGCACGAAATGGCAACATTAACAAAAGATATGTGGGAGCAGGTTATATCTCGCATTAAACTTTTGGCAAAACTTAAGTTGAATATATCCGACAAGCCACAAGATGGGCGCATTTCAATTGAATTACCAGATGATAAATTAGATATTCGTGTTTCTACTCTTCCTACAGCGCATGGGGAATCAGTTGTTATGCGATTATTGCGTTCAAGTTCAATTGGATTGGATTTTGAAAAGCTTGGAATCCGCGGAAAAGCGTTTATGGATTTAAAACGCGAGATAGAGCGGCCTAATGGAATGATTTTGACAACTGGTCCAACTGGAAGCGGTAAAACAACAACTTTGTATGCTATTTTAAATAAGCTGAATGACGAAGAAACTAAAATTATTACATTAGAGGATCCAATAGAATACAAGCTAGAAGGAATTAACCAAAGCCAGGTTGATAAAGAAAAAGATTATGATTTTGCAAAAGGATTACGTTCTATTTTGAGACAAGATCCTGATGTGGTAATGGTTGGAGAAATTAGAGATTTAGAAACTGCTGATGTTGCAATCAACTCCGCCTTAACCGGACATTTGGTTCTATCTACTTTGCATACAAATGATGCCTCTGGCGCTATTCCAAGATTTTTAGCAATGGGTGTTAAGCCGTTTTTGATTTCGCCCGCAGTGAATGCTGTTATAGGGCAAAGGCTTGTCCGAAAAATTTGTGATAAATGCAAAGAAGAACTAGAATTAGATAACGAACAAATTGGCCGTGTAATGAAAATTGTAGATTCTATTCCAGAGAATTCTGGCTTTACTGTTGATAAGGAAAAGGCAATGAAATTCTACAAAGGAAAAGGATGTAAGGAGTGCGGTGATTCTGGATACAAGGGCAGAACAGGAGTTTATGAAGTATTTGTGATGACTTCAGAAATAGAAAAGATGGTTCTCTCTGGGGAGGTTGCAGAAGCTGATGTAAAAACAGTTACACAAAAAGCAGGCATGGTAAGCATGGTGCAGGATGGTATGCTTAAGGCCTTGGATGGGATTACATCTGTGGATGAAATTTTCCGTGTGACTGAAGAATAATTTGACTTTTTTATATAGATAACGTACTTTTGATTTTTGGTCTTTACATTTCAATTCAACTAGAGGGAGGAATTTCATAAGGAGGTATATTTTGAAAAATAAGTTATTGTATTGTGCGTGTTTTTTGTTTGGGACACCAATGAAGTCATATTTTAAATACCGAGTGCACTATCTATTTGGTTTTGTATTCCTGTTTGGAGTGGTTGCACTTTCTTGGCTACTGCTACGAGGAGTTATTTACTTTCTTGATATAATCTCATGGAAGGAGGTCGGGTATAAGATGATGCTTGTGCTGTCGTTATGATATTTAATCAACACCTGTATTCAAAAAATGGAGAAGCCAATGGACGCAATATGGATTTGGGGAATGGTTATTTTGGGTGTACTATTACTAGTTGGAATTTTATTTTTTGGCACAGGGAACATTCCTTCCCAAGAAGAGTACCATGCGGAACAACATGGAGGTCAATAACCAAGAGAAGATCGTTGTTTGAAAGACGGTGAAAAGGTTCAAGTATGGGTGTGGACTAGTAACTTTGGGAGAAAATATGCTTCATTGCAAATAAAAAATCCGCTTCTTGGATTTCCAAGCAGCGGATTTTAATTTATAATTTTTTTAATTTAACAAGGGCTTCTTGAAGCTTCTTTTTTTCCTGCTCCACAATATCTGGTGGCGCGTTGTTGGTAAATTTTTTATTTGCTAGTTTCTTCTCAAGTACTTCAACATATTTTTGCAATTGTTCCTTTTCCACACTTAAGCGTTCACCTTGTTTTTTTATCCGCTTACTAGAGAGTTTAATAAATACATCAAAGTTAGAAGTGTGTGCCCTGATAAATTCATCTGCTTTAACCGGCTTGGATGGCAGTACTTGTATTTTTACTTTGGTTAAGGCCTCTGTAACCAACTCTTGGTCTTGGAATAGTTTTTTATATTTCTTAGTTGTAACCACAGCATTAAGTTTTTCTGAATATGGAAGGTTATGTGTTGCCCTTAGATCTCGTATTACGGTTACCAGTTCTTGGAAAGTTGAAAAGTCAGTTTCAATTTTGGGTTTACTAAATTTTGCTTGCGATTTTGGCCAAGCGGATGTCATTAACCATTCATCTTTACTATCCACTAGTTTATCTTTCTTCAATCGCTGATAGATTTCTTCTGTTACAAACGGAGTAAATGGGTGTAATAGTTTAATTGCTTCTAGCAAAATGATTGGGGCAATGGTGTGGTCTTGGGTTTTAGAAATTTCTACATACCAATCAGCTAGCTCATGCCACAAAAAGTCATAAATTTTTTCTCCAGCAATAGAGTATTCATGTTTTTCGTAATGCTCTGTTACTTCTTTAATTACATTTTGCAATCTGGATTCTATCCATTTGTCTGCAAGTGTTTTTTCATCAAATTTCCTAGTGCCACCTTTGTGCATGATAATGAACCGAGCAATATTCCAAATTTTATTTATAAAGTTTCTGTATCCTGCAATTTTTTCTTCATATAATCTAGAATCATTTCCAGGAGTAGTACCAATCACCAGTGAAAGGCGTGTGGCATCTGCTCCATACTTTTGGGTCATTTCCAAAGGATCAATGCCATTGCCCAAGGACTTGCTCATTTTGCGACCTTCTTTGTCGCGAACCAAGCCATGTAGATAAACAGTCTTAAATGGTACTTCACCAAGCACATATGTTGTCATTAATATCATTCTCGCCACCCAAAAGAACAGAATATCATATCCAGTTTCGAGGACACTAGTTGGGTGGAAAGTTGAAAGATCAGAACCTTTCTTTTTATTGCGCTTAATCCAAGAGTCTAATGTGTCGTTCTTTTTTGGTTCATCCAGAAGAGTAGAGAATGTCCACATTGAGCTAGAAAACCAAGTATCTAAAGTATCTTGATCTTGTTCATAATCTTTACCAGGAGATTCAATACTTACTTTAATGTCGGTCTTATCTTTTTTATTAAACCAAGCAGGAATTCTATGGCCAAAATAGATTTGGCGCGAAATACACCAATCATGCAAGTTATTCATCCAATGGAAATATGTTTTTTTAAAATTATCTGGCAATATTTCTATATCATTGGATTTTACTGCGTCAATTGAGATTTCTTTCGAAGACCTTTTCTTGCCCTTCCATGTGCGAGCTGGTTTATCAACATTAACAAACCATTGTTTCATTATTTGCGGTTCAATTAGGCCGCCACCACGGTAGGAAGTTGCAAGCTTGTTATCATACTCATCATCAATGGAAACCAGTAATCCTTTTTTTTTGAGTTTGTCTACAATTTGCGGGCGTGCATCTTTAATATGCATTCCTTCGAACTCTTTTGCAATTGGCAATAGCTTGCCATCCAAATCAATTATTTGTTCGCGGTCCAATTTATGTCTTTCGGCTATGTCAAAGTCTATTGTATCGTGCCAAGGCGTAATGGTCATAACTCCAGTTCCAAATTCCGGGTCAGCTGCCTCATCTTTTATAATAGTGGCATTGATTTTTCCATTGATCCACTCTACTTCAATTTTTTGTCCGTGCTTGTATTGGGAATATCTATTATCATCTGGATGCATAACCACATATTTATCACCAAACTTGGTTTCTGGCCTTGCGGTCCCAATTTCAAAAGGGCCATACTTAAAAGTATAGAACTTGGATTTAGTTTCTTTGTATTCTATTTCATCATCAGAAACTGTTGTCTGCATATTAGGATCCCAGTTCACAATTCGTGAGCCCCTGTAAATCAACCCATCTTTATACATCTTAACAAACACTTCTTGCACGCATCGTGTTAAACCCGCATCAAGCGTGTATCTCTCATGCTCCCAATCACAGCTTGCGCCGATCTTGCGCATTTGGTTTTTGATTTCTCCCTTAGATCCTTCTACGTATTTTTCAACTTTTTTCAAAAAGTCCTCACGCCCAAGATCATGTTTTGATTTGCCGGTTTCATCAATAATATCTTTATCAACCTTAGATTCTGTGGCAATGGCTGCGTGGTCTGTTCCTGGCACCCAGAGGGTCTTTTTGCCGTTCATGCGTGCGTATCTGGCCATAATATCCTCTATGGCAAGCATAACAGCATGACCCATGTGCAAAGTACCTGTTGTGTTTGGAGGGGGGAGTGAGATAGAGAATGATTTTCCTTTGGCAGTGTCGTCAGGTTTGAATAGTCCAGAAGATTCCCATTTTTCGTAAATAGGGTCTTCTACTTTTTTTGGATCATATGCTTTTGGGATAGAAGTTTTTGATGATTTTGCCATGTGGTTATAATAGCGTTGGAAGTAGTACTAGTCAATCATTTTTAATTGATTCTTTGTGTGTTTCTAAGTAAAATATAAGTATTAGAAGATTTGTTAAAATAGTGCATTTGACAACATATCATTTATGATATATAGTTATGACAGATGAATATGAGATAAAATTTTATGCGGACAGTCAAACTGGAAAATCAGATGTTTTTAAATACCTCAAGAACCTTGATGTAAAAGATAGAACAAAGGTAAACAAGTACATTAAGCATCTGCAAGTGAATAAGGGATATTTAGAAGAACCATACAGTAAGCACATTACCGGAAAAATTAGAGAGCTTCGTGTTGATTTTTTTCACAATCATCATAGAGTTTTCTACTTTGCGTTTGTGGGCAAAAATATAATTTTGTTACATGCTTTTTTAAAGAAGACACAAAAGACCCCGCCGCAAGAAATCAAGCGTGCTTTGGATAACTACAATGACTTTATTATTAATCAGAGTACATATGAAGAATAAAAAAAAGAAAATTAAACTCATAGATTTTGATGAATACT
>CAZXOU010000014.1:0-14977 GCA_964642355.1 uncultured Gammaproteobacteria bacterium | reverse complement strand
AATAATATATCAAATATAAGCACAAATACTTTTGTATCTTGTCGTGTGACCTCCTTAATAGAGGTCATTTTTATTTCTTTAATAATCTAAAGCCCAATCAATATACGGAGTCGCATACTCCAGATTGGGTATAGCAACCTTTTTATCCACTATCCATGGATAAAAAGCCACTAAATTTTGAGCATTATTGAGCAACTATATAGTTGCAAAACGTCTATTTTTTTAAGAGTTTGATCCTGGCTCAGGATGAACGCTGGCGGCGTGTCTTAGGCATGCAAGTCGATTGTTTCTTCGGAAACAAGGCAAACGGGTGCGTAACACATTGGTAACCTACCCCTTGGCGAGGTATAACCTTTCGAAAGGAAGGATAATCCCTCATAGTCTCGCTCTACATAAGTGAAGCGAGTAAAGATTTATCACCTTGGGAGGGGCCTATGGTCTATCAGCTTGTTGGTGAGGTAAAAGCTCACCAAGGCTACGACAGATAGCGGGTATTAACGTACGACCCGCCTCACCGGGACTGAAACACTGCCCGGACTCCTACGGGAGGCTGCAGTCGAGAATCTTCCGCAATGGCCGAAAGGCTGACGGAGCGACGCCGCGTGCAGGATGAAGGCCTTCGGGTCGTAAACTGCTTTTATTAGGGAAAAATTTCTGATTGTACCTAATGAATAAGGGACTGCTAACTTCGTGCCAGCAGCAGCGGTAATACGAAGGTCCCAAGCGTTATCCGGTGTTACTAGGCGTAAAGCGTCCGCAGGTTGTTGTGCGCATCTTTGGTCAAATCTATGGGCTCAACCCATAAACTGCCAAAGAGATGGCACAACTAGAGGCAGGGAGAGGCACGTGGAATGGCTGGTGTAGGAGTAAAATCCGTTAATCTCAGCCAGAACACCAAAAGCGAAGGCAGCGTGCTGGAACTGTCCTGACACTCAGGGACGAAAGCGTGGGTAGCGAATGGGATTAGATACCCCAGTAGTCCACGCCGTAAACGATGGGTACTAGGCATTGAGAGCTCGACCCTCCCAGTGCCGCTTTTAACAAAGCTAACGCGTTAAGTACCCCGCCTGGGGAGTACGACCGCAAGGTTAAAACTCAAAGGAATTGACGGGAATTCGCACAAGTGGTGGAGCGTGTGGTTTAATTCGACAATAAGCGAGGAACCTCACCAAGGCTTGACATCTTCGGAATCCGCCAGAAACGGCGGAGTGCTTTTTAAGAACCGAATGACAGGTGTTGCATGGTTGTCGTCAGCTCGTGTCGTGAGACGTTCGGTTAAGTCCGTTAACGAGCGCAACCCTTATGCTGTGTTACAAAGTGTCACAGCAAACTGCCCTGGATAACAGGGAGGAAGGTAGGGACGACGTCAAATCAGCATGACCCTTACGCCTTGGGCTACACACGCGCTACAATGGCCAGTACAAAGGGACGCGAAACCGTAAGGTGGAGCAAATCCCCTAAAACTGGTCCCAGTTCGGATAGAGGTCTGCAATTCGACCTCTTGAAGCCGGAATCACTAGTAACCGTATATCAGCCATGGTACGGTGAATACGTTCTCGAATTTTGTACACACCGCCCGTCAAATCAAGGGAGTCGGGGGTACCTTAAGGCCGACATTGGTCGGTCCAAGGTAAAACCGATGACAGGGATTAAGTCGTAACAAGGCATCCGTAGCGGAAGCTGTGGATGGATCACCTCCTTTCTAGGGAGATATACCGTTGGCTACTCACATAGCTAACTATGCTGGTCGAACCTGTATCGCACTTCGTGCATGCAGGCCAACAGCCTTTGTGTCGCCTCTACAAGGTTATCCGCCAACTGGCGGAAACAGGGGAAATGTCGTTTTGTCACTATGATTACTGTGTACTTCATATACTTCGGCGGACGTTTTGCAACCATATAATAGCTTAAACTACTCAAAATTAAAACAGCCCACTATAAAGTGGGCTGTTTTAGATATACATACTTCTGTTATTCCTGATTCATTCATGTCAGTTTGATACTTCTGATTCATTACGCGCTCTTACGACCATAAATTTTACCCCCTCATTCATATTTTCTGCCTCAAGCTTTATTTCAGGATGTCTATTCTGGAATACTCGAAAAACTTCATCTGCAAATGCCTGCCCTACTGCAGAAACTTTGTCAAAATCAAAAACTACTATTTTAAATTTCTCAAGATCGGTAAGCACTCTCCGTGCTTGTGATCGAGATATATGTACACCTCCAATAGTATAAAGCTTTACACGTATCTCAGTCTTATCAAAGCCATAATCATTTTTTCCAGCTAAATTAGTATATTCTTTAAATACCTCATTAAGATGCCGATTTGAGGATGCGGATATTTTAAACATTACGCGCGTACCTCTTTTTATTTTTTTTATTTTTTTTACAAAAACATCTGGTGTTTCGTTATTTATAATAAGATGGTATCCAAAACTATCTAATATAAAAATGTCTGCTGCTTTTGAAGTAAAAAAAATTCCTTCACCAGAATGAGATTTTGGCATGGTGGTCGTTTTGCCTTTTAAAATATCTTGAATTGCTTCCAGCTCTGTTTTTAGCTTTCTCTGTTTCATTACATTACGAAAAACACCAATACCCGAATCTTGTACTATAAAAGAAAGTGTCTTTTTAGGGATTGATACCTCAACGCCAATACGAACTGATTTTGAGTGTTCAATTGCATTATTAAACATTTCCGAAAAAGCGTATGTAAAAATGCTCTGCACATTTTCAGGCAAATTTTTTACTACTGGAAACGTCTGCTCTATCTGGTCAAGTATCTTATGTTCTTCTAACCCTTCATTTTTAAACGCTTTTTCGTATCGAACAGGAAATATTTCCTGATGCTTTTGCGCATATTCTGGTAGTACATAAAAAGCCTTCCTTGTGGAACCAAGTTTAATAAGTTTACTTTCAGTTACCATGGCAGAAACTAAAAGATTTGCATATTGCCTAGAAACCTTAAACTGCTCCATTAAATCTTTGGAGTATAACTTACCCTTTTTCTTTGCTATTCTTAATATTTGCTCTTTTGTCAACATAATATGATTGTAAAGTAATTGTAAACCAATCTATATTCAATTGTCAAGTGATTGTCAAGTAACCTATATAAGATAAACACTTCTAGGTATAAACTATTGATAAAATTAGGCTTTTCTGCTATTCTATTTGGGTATTGTGGCATCGAGGGTTCGTAGCTCAGTTGGTTAGAGCGCCACATTGACATTGTGGAGGTCAGAGGTTCAAATCCTCTCGGACCCACCAGCCGCGGTAGCTCAGTGGTAGAGCAGGAGCTTGAAGAGCTTCGTGTCGAGTGTTCAATTCACTCCCGCGGCACCAGGGCGATTAGCTCAGCTGGTTAGAGCGCGTCACTGATAATGACGAGGTCCCAGGTTCGAGTCCTGGATCGCCCACCATCGGGGTATGGCCTAATTGGCTAAGGCACTACGTTTGGGACGTAGGGATTCTGGGTTCGAGTCCCAGTGCCCCGACCATAAGAGCCCGTTAGAACGGGCTTTTATTATATAATTATGATAGCAATACTCCACAATATACGCTCCAACCATAATGTTGGCTCAATATTCCGCACAGCAGATGCAGCTGGAATTGAGAAGATTTATTTATGTGGAATAACTCCTGCGCCAGTTGATAGGTTTGGCAGAGACAACAAAGCTTTAACCAAAGTCGCGCTTGGTGGGAATGAATATGTAGATTGGGAATATACAAAATCAACCACTAAACTTTTAGATACACTTAAAAAAGACAAATATACTATTCTTGCAATTGAACAAAGTAAAAATTCAAAATCTTTGTATGATATCAAGCTTACAAAACCTCAACGCCAAAAAACAGCAATTATTATGGGTAATGAAGTCAAAGGCTTGCCTAGTAGCATATTAAATCGCGCAAATAAGATTATAGAAATCCCAATGCACGGCAAAAAAGAATCTTTAAACGTTAGTGTTGCATTTGGAATTGCTGTATTTGAATTATTACAAAAAAACACTTAATTATGTTGACTTTATTGTACTTTTGAGTATAATAATAGCATTATTATTCCTAAATAAGTTTTATATGGACATCCCAATTACCGTACATAATGACAAAAAAGAAGAAGACCAAAACGAAAATAATCATTCCGAGGAAAATCCTACAGAAGGTGGTGATGGTGACAAACATGAGGATCATAACAATAATGAAGACAACCACGGACACGACGATAATCATGATAATAACGAGCCAGAGGAAAAACAATTAGGCAAAACAGGAATTATAGCTATTGTAGTAATTATTATTCTAGCTGTGGTATTTTTAATTATCCGATCACAAAATGCAAAAGACTTAGTATCTGGTGTTGGAGATAGTGTTCGTGACGCTGTTGGGCAAGAAGAAGAAAAAATGAGTGAATCTGCAATGCTGATGTTAGATGCAACCCCAGGAACAGACACTAAGGTAATTGCAATTCAAAATGACTGGATTGTGAACATTGCTGGAATTGAATTTAAAAACTCTGGTGCCTTAACTGATGTTGCAGGAAGCACAGCAACTGGAATTGCAGGATCAGATTTAATTGATGACATCTATCATCTGTATGTCGCATTTGAAAATCTTCCCATTTTAGAAGATGAATTCTTTTACGAAGGATGGGTAGTGCGCAAAGATTTGTTAAGCGTTATGAGTACTGGCAAGCTAGTTGATTACAATGGAAACTTGGTAAACGCATATCTGTCTCGTGAGGATTTGAGTGACCATACTACTTATGTTTTAACCAAAGAACCTGACGATGGAGATCCTGCTCCAGCTGAACATATTCTAGAAGGTGTTATTAGTCCAAAATAATAATTTATATTTCATAGCCCCCGGCGAATGCCGGGGGCTTTTTTGTTTTTAAACCATTGTGATACAATAAATAACAGCTTGTTCTATGTATAATTATCTGTAACACCTAATTATGGAAGAAGAAAAACAATCAAACGAATCAAATCAAGCAGAACACAAAGACACCAATCAAATGACCAAAAAACAGCGCAGAAGGCTTAAAAAGCAAAAACAGCAGGAAGAACGAGTAGCTATTGCAAGATCTAAAAAAGCAAAAACATGGTTTATGTGGCTAATTGTGATTGTAGTTATAGTTCTTGGCATATGGTGGTTGGTTGCAAGCTCTAATTCCAGTGGATCTGTAGATGTGCCGCCTTCAACTGAGGTTACCCAAGCAGATTGGACAAAAGGAGGAACCAACACCAACGCTGCAATAATTGAGTATAGTGATTTCCAATGCTCTGCATGCGAAGCTTATTTTCCTATTATTAAACAGCTAACAGAAGAATTTGGAGATTTGATACAATTCGCATACAGACACTATCCTTTGCGCTCAATACATCCAAACGCAGATGAGGCAGCACATGCAGCAGAAGCAGCAGGAGCGCAGGGCAAGTTCTGGGAAATGCATGATATGTTGTTTGAACGCCAGCATGATTGGTCTAACGCACGCAATCCATTTGATTTCTTTTCAGATTATGCAGAGCAAATCAGCCTAGATGCGGAACAGTTTAAAACTGACTATGATTCTGATAAGTCTAAAAATACTGTTCGCGCGCACGAAACAGCAGGCAGGCGCATTGGCATAAACGGCACACCTACTTTCATTTTAAACGGAGAACGCATTACCAGCCCTCAAGGGTATGAAGAATTTCGCAATTTGATCGTGGAGCAAGTTGGAGAACCTGTTCAAGAATCTGAACAAACAGCTGCCACAACTCCGGAAAAAACCCAAGAAACCATAAAAACAGAAGAATAAACCTCAATCAAAACCACATGGAGCAAGAGCAACAACATTTTGAACAAACCACTCCTCAACTCAGCTTAGACAAACCTATAATAGCTGGCTGTATTTTGCTGGTGGTTTTTATTTGGGTAATTCTTTTTATGCGGATAGCAACATTAGGACCATCAAATATTGACACTTTAGACCTGTCACTGATTGCCGGAGTGGTGCTCATGAGCGTTATTATGCTTTGGATTGTGTATTACATGCATAGACAAAAAAAGCATCTGCGAAATATTACAATAAAAACAGAGCAAAAAATAGAAAACTTGACCAAGTTCCCGGCTGAAAATCCATCCCCTGTTTTAAGCATATCAACAAAAGGAGCAATTTTATACACAAACAATGCAGCAAAACAGCTTCTGGAAAAACTAATATTAGACAATAAACAGTCTGTTCCAAAGTCATGGATGCCTGCAATTGAAAAATCAATAAAATCCGGCACATCAGAATTTGAAATCATATGCAGTGATAAAGTAATTTCCATGATATTATCGCCAATTACAAAAGCTGGGTATATAAATTTATATGGAAGAGATATTACCGAACAGGCAAGAATCAAGGCAGAGCAAGACAAAACAATTAAAATGCTTTCGCAGCGTGATTCGGATTTGCTTAAAATCAACAAACGCCTGGAAGCCATGGACAAGCAAAAAAGCGAGTTTATTTCAATAGCAGCCCATCAACTGCGAACCCCTCTTACCACTATTAAGTGGATTGCACAAGCTCTTGGAAAAAAGACATCAAAAGAAAACAAGGAAACACACAAACAAATAAATCAAATGCAGCAAACTATAAATAAAATGGTCATATTAGTAGGAGACATATTAAATGTCACTCGTATTGAAGAGGGAAGATATGGCCTAAAACCGAAAAAGGCTAACATAGGCCCTATCCTGAATGAGATTCTTGAAACAGCAAAAATCAGCGCCTTGCCAAAAGAAATCAAACTAAAAACAGAAATTCCCGCTGAAATTCCAGATACTATTATTGACAACTCAAAAATAAAGCTTGCATTAAACAATATAATAGACAACGCAGTCAAATATACGCCAGTAAAAGGAACAATAAATATTAACATGACAATAAAAGAAAAAAAGATGGTAATAACCATTTCTGACACTGGCATAGGTATTGAGAAAAAAGACCAATCGCGCTTATTCACCAAATTCCACCGAGGGTCAAACGCGCTTAAAGTGCAAACAGATGGAACAGGCCTTGGCTTGTTTATTTCTAAAAATATAATAGAATCCCACAAAGGCACGATTGCGGTCGCGTCTGAGATAAACAAAGGAACAACATTCACAATAACCTTGCCAATTAAATAATCAGATAGTATATTATAATGAATTGCAGCTTCATAAAAAATACTACATAACCATAATCTATATGCCAGAAGAAAAAAATATTCTCTTAATAGAGGACGACCAGTTTATTAGAGAGCTCACTTACAGCGCGATCGCCAGCGACCAATCGCTTAAAGGAGTTAAGGTGGAAACTGCTGAAACAGGGAACATCGCGATTAAAAAACTTGACGCACTTGGAAGTAAGCTGAATCTTATACTTCTTGATATCATTCTTCCAGACAAAAACGGCTACGATGTACTTGAACATATCCAGAACAAGCCCGAGCTTAAAAACATACCAGTGATCGTGCTTTCTAATTTAGGGCAAGAAGAAGAAATCCAAAAAGCAAAAAAGATTGGAGCAAAAGATTTTATGATCAAGGCACAATCAGATACTGATGAAATAATAGAAAAAATCAAGCAATACCTTGCCTAAAAACTATGGATACAAATAATCCGCAAAACGCTCAAATTGAAAAAACCGTCAGTCTGCTTACACAAAGAGACGTGATTTTGCGTCAGACCATTGATAAGATAAAAAAAAATAATCAAAAACAAAACCAGTATATACTTGCAACACTTACTAATATTCACACACAACTCACAACACTAAAATGGATGCTACAGATATACGAAAACAACGCCCTTTCTGAGGGGGATGAACATTATGGAGATTTCGAAAAATTAAGCCAAATGGTATTTGGCATTATAGATCAAGTAAAAAATATCTCTACTACTATCTCAGAAACAGATAACTAGGATTTCGGAGGAGCCTTAGCCTGAAAACCTGTACCAGCAGGTATCAAACGTCCGATGATTACATTTTCCTTTAATCCTCGCAACTTATCTACCTTGCCGCTAATAGCAGCATCAATAAGTACTCTAGCGGTCTCTTGGAAAGAAGCTGCGCTTAAGAATGATTCAGTTGAAAGCGAAGCCTTGGTAACTCCTAACAGCAATACTTCTCCAACAGCTTGCTGTTTTTTGTTTGCAGTTAAATCTCTGTTTACAGAATTAAAATTAGCTCTATCAACCACTTCACCAGGAATAAAATCTGTATCTCCTGATTCTTTAATGTAAATTCTAGAAAATACTTGTCTAGCAATTATTTCCAAATGCTTGTCATTTAGCTTTTGTCCTTGGCTAGAATAGATATTCTGAATCTCTTGCATGATGTATTTTTTGGCAGGATCTTCTCCGCGTAATTCATATAGCTGATGAATATCAATACTTCCCTCTGTAAGTACTTCACCAGTATTTACCAAATCCCCCTCTTTTACCAAAATAGAAAACATTCCTGGAATAGAATATGTAACCTCATCTCCAGCTGCGGCAATAACACGAACATACTTTTTGGTCATTTTAACCACACCATCCATGCTTGCGTTTACAACATCATCTCCATCAGTGTATAGTACATCATCCTTTTTGACCCTGTCTCCATCTTCTACTTTAAATTTATCCTCGTGATAATCTTCTAAATCATACTTTTCTTCTTGGTCAACCGCTGCTGTAATAGTAATTGAACGTGCCCCAGAATCTTCTGCAACATTAGTTACCTTACCTGTAATTTCGCTAATTACTGCTCCTTTTGTGATTCTGCGCGCTTCAAAAATTTCTTCAACTCGAGGAAGTCCTTGTGTAATATCTTGGCTAGATGCAACACCACCAGTGTGGAATGTTCTCATGGTTAGCTGCGTTCCTGGCTCACCAATAGATTGCGCAGCAATAATACCAACAGCAGTTCCAAGCTCCACAGGCTTATTATATCCCAAATCATAACCATAACATGCCTTACAAATTCCACGTTTAGATTTACACGAAAGCACAGATCTAATTCTTACTGATTCAAGATCTAATTTTTCTACCACTTCATTCATTTCATTAGAAACGATTTCGCCGATCTTAACAATCTTTTTGCCTTTTGGTCCGTTTACAGGCTCCATTACTGTTCTTCCCCAAATACGCTCTGCAATAGATTCTCCCATTGCATCACTATCAAATTTATTAATTTCCCATCCTTCTGTGTCGCCACAATCTTCTTCTTCTACAATAATGTCTTGAGCTACATCAATTAATCTGCGAGTTAAGTATCCAGCGTTTGCGGTACGTAACGCAGTATCTGTAAGTCCTTTACGCGCACCATGAGTAGAAATAAAATACTCCAAAACATCAAAACCTTCTTTAAAGTTTGCCTTAACAGGCAATTCCATAGTTGCGCCACTAGGAGAAGTTACCAAACCTTTCATTCCCATCATTTGAGTTGTCTGACCCCAAGATCCACGAGCACCAGATTCAATCATTGTATATACTGGGTTCAAAACATCTCCGGCAAAAGCTTCTTGAGATTTTTCTGTTACTTTATCTTTGATATTTGCCCAAATTTCAATAACGCGAGCATGGCGCTCATCATCAGTTAGTAATCCTTCCTCAAACTGTTCTTGAACCTTTTCTACTTCTTCTTGAGATTTAGCAAGCATTGAATTCTTTTCTGTAAGATCTGGCAAATCAGACATTGCCCAGCTCATGCCTGATCTGGTAGCATGATAAAATCCTAAGCGCATCATGTCATCTAACATTTGCGCGGTTCTCTCCAATCCATATTGATGGAAACAATCTGCAGAGATATCCTTAAGAGTTTTTTTGTTTGTTACCTCATTAACATAATCTAGTTTATCTGGAATAAGCTCATTAAACATAAGCCTACCCACGGTTGTTTCTATTTTTTCATCTTTGTGCTGTACTGTAATTTTTTGCTGTAAACCAATTCTATCATAATCATATGCAAGTTTTGCTTCTGTAGAAGACATAAACACATGTTTATGTGGTTTTACAGAATCATCCAATTGAGTAAGGAAATAGCATCCAAACACAATATCCAAACCAGCAGTTGCTACAGGTTCACCAGTTGCAGGCTTAAGAAGATTCTTAGCAGAAAGCATAATATCTCGGGCTTCTGCACGAGCTTCTGTTGTTAAGGGAACATGAACAGCCATCTGGTCTCCATCAAAGTCTGCGTTAAAAGCTGTACAAACAAGCGGATGAACTTGGATTGCTTTTCCTTCAATAAGTATTGGTTGGAATGCCTGAATACCAAGCCTATGTAAAGTTGGGGCACGGTTCAAAAGCACATGTGCGTCCCTTGTCACTTCTTCTAAAATATCCCAAACTTCGCTATGCCCTGCATCAATATAGCGGTTTGCACTTCTAACATTGTGGACTATCTCTCTTTTAATTAACTGACTAATTACAAATGGTTTAAATAATTCCAAAGCCATGGTTTTTGGCAAACCACATTGGTGCAGCTTAAGCTTTGGACCAACAACAATTACGCTTCTTCCGGAATAATCAATTCTCTTTCCAAGAAGGTTTTGTCTAAATCTTCCTTGCTTTCCTTTTAGCATGTCCGCAATAGATCTCAAAACTCTGCGCTGACCAGTAGAAGCTGTTACTGTTTTTCCATGCCTAGCTGAGTTATCTATAAGAGCATCAACTGCTTCCTGAAGCATTCGTTTTTCGTTACGAACAATAACCTCTGGAGCATTTAGTTCTTTTAATCTCTTTAGACGATTATTTCTGTTAATTACGCGTCTATACAAATCATTTAAATCACTTGTTGCAAATCTTCCACCATCAAGCTGAACCATTGGCCTTAGATCAGGAGGGATAACAGGAATAACAGACAAAACCATTGACTCAGGCCTAATGCCTGTTTTTTGTAAACTCTGCATTAGCCTGGTTCTGCGCATTAATTTTTTGGCTTTTACTCCTTTAGATTTAGCTAAGTGCTTATTAAGTTCTTTTATTTGATTATCTAATTTAATAGTTGAAAGAAGTTCAAAAATTGCCTCTGCGCCAATGCCGGCCTCAAAAATATGTCCATACTTTATAGATAGATCATGATACGCGCTTTCAGAAACTATTTGCAAAGGCGCTAAATCAGAAAGTTCTTGCTTTGCAAGCTCAAATGCTTTCTCTAGCTGCTCTTGCTTTTCGTCTAGCAACTTGCCCATGGCAACTTTCTCATCCCCAACACGCTTGCTTAGTTCTTCGCCAGAATGTCCTTTTTTTGCTATTTCTGCTTGCTTTACTTCGATTGCATGTTCAGATTCTTTTTTAAGTGCGCCGCTTTTGCTCTTGTATTCTTCTTGAACTTGAGCTAGCAATTGCTGTTTTTTATCTTCGTCTACCCGGGTCACAATAAAACTAGCAAAGTAAATAACTTTTTCTAGTTCTTGCACAGAAAGATCTAGAACTAATCCAATCTTAGAAGGCACGCCACGCAAAAACCAAATATGGGAAACAGGAGCAGCTAAATCTATATGCCCCATTCGTTCACGACGAACCAAAGCGCGTGTTACCTCTACTCCACATTTATCACATTTAATTCCTTTGTATCTAATACGTTTATATTTTCCACAATAACATTCCCAATCCTTAGTTGGTCCAAAAATTCGCTCATCAAACAAACCATCTTTTTCTGGTTTTTGTGTTCTGTAGTTGATGGTCTCTGGCTTAGTAATCTCTCCATGGCTCCACCTATGAATATCATCCGCAGAAGCTAATCTTAATCTAATAGAATCAAAATCCACTGCACGTGCAGCTGGATGAGTGGTACTAAGTGTTTTGGTTGATGAAGGTGTCGACATAATTAAATAAATTATTGGCTTTCTTCTTCGCTATCGCGTTCTTCTACTACTTTTCCTTGCTTTAACAATTCCACATCCAATCCCAATCCTTTGAGTTCGCGAACCAAAACATTAAATGATTCCGGAACATTACGCTTTTCTATTGGATCGCCTTTTATAATAGCCTCGTAAGCCTTGGATCTTCCTGGAACATCATCTGACTTAATAGTTAAAATTTCTTGCAAAGTGTGAGCTGCACCATATGCCTCTAGCGCCCAAACTTCCATTTCTCCAAATCTTTGTCCACCAAACTGTGCCTTACCTCCAAGTGGTTGCTGAGTAACCAAAGAATACGGCCCAATAGAACGCTGGTGAATTTTATCTTCCACAAGATGGTTCAGTTTAAGCATATAAATATATCCAACCGTTACCACCTGATCAAACTTACGGCCTGTTTTTCCATCAAATAATTTAATTTTGCCGCTCTCAGGATATCCAGCTTTTTTAAGCTCTGAGCGAATAATAGTATCATCTACTCCATCTAATACTGGACTTGCAACCTTGTACCCAAGTTTATGAGCAGCCAATCCAAGATGTGTTTCTAAAATCTGACCAAGATTCATACGGCTGGCAACACCAAGTGGGTTTAAAATAACATCAATAGGTCGTCCATTTTCATCAAAAGGCATATCTTCTACCGGAACAATTTTTGAAATAACTCCTTTGTTACCATGCCGTCCGGCCATCTTGTCTCCAACCTGAACTTTTCGCATACTTGCAACAGAAACTTGAATTGTTTTAATAACTCCGCTAGATAATTTGTCGCCATTTTCTCTGGAGAACACTCTTACATCAACAACTTTTCCATGCTCGCCATGTTCAAGGTAAAGAGAGCTGTCCCGAACATCTTTTGCCTTTTCTCCAAAAATAGCGCGTAAAAGTTTTTCTTCTGCAGAAAGTTCTGCCTCACCCTTTGGAGTAATTTTTCCAACTAATATGTCTCCGCTAGAAACTTCTGCGCCAATTCTAACCACTCCTTCTGCATCTAAGTCGCTAAGCTTGTCTTCTCCAACGTTCGGAATGTCACGAGTAATAACCTCTGGACCAAGTTTGGTGTCTCTTACATCAATAGTGTAATCATCTATGTGAATTGATGTATACCTGTCATCTTGAACTAAGCGTTCTGAAATCAAAATAGCATCTTCGTAATTTCCACCTTCCCAAGAAAGGAATGCAACAAGAAGATTTTGCCCCAAAGCGAGCTCTCCCAAATCTGTAGCAGCTCCATCTGCAATTACCTCTCCTTTTTTAACTTTATCACCTCTATCAACAATTGGTTTTTGGTTCATGCTTGTAGAAGCATTAGATCGCACAAACTTTCCAAGATTATATTCAGTAGTTTCTTTTTTATGCTTTATTGTAATTTTATCAGCCTGAACACCCACAACCTCTCCATCGTCATCTGATAAAACAACTTGCCCAGAGTCCATAGCAGCTCTGTGTTCAACACCAGTTCCTACAATAGGAGATTCTGGTCGAACAGTTGCAATGGCTTGGCGTTGCATGTTTGTTCCCATAAGAGCACGAACAGCATCATCATGTTCCAAGAAAGGAATAAGAGCTGTTGCAATACTTACAATTTGTTTTGCAGATACATCAATGTAATCCACTCTTCTAATTGACACCATCATTGGCTCTCCTTTTACGCGTGCCTCTACTTTATCATCAACAAAGTATCCATTTTCATCTAGCTCTGCGGTGGCTGCGGTTGTTACTATCTTTCCCTCTTCTAATGCAGAAAGATATACTATTTCGTTAGTTGCCTTTGCTTTTCCAGATGCCTCATCAAATTCAACTTTTCGGTATGGAGTTTCTAAAAATCCAAATTGATTGATTCTTGCGTAAGAGGAAAGATGTCCAACCAACCCAATGTTTGGTCCTTCTGGAGTTGCAATAGGACAAATTCTTCCATAGTGAGTTCTATGTACATCACGAACATCAAAACCTGCGCGTTCGCGAGAAAGACCACCAGGTCCCATGGCACTTAGTCTGCGCTTATGCTCCAACTCTGCTAATGGATTTGTTTGGTCCATGAACTGGGAAAGCTGAGAGGACATAAAAAATTCTTTTATAGAACCAATTACAGGGCGCGCATTAATAAGTTGATTAGGAGTAATTGTATTTATATCAAGTGTGGACATTCTATCTTTGATGATTCTCTCCATTCTAGCGAGCCCAACACGAAGTTTGTTTTGAACCAACTCACCCACTGTACGCACTCTTCTGTTTGCAAGATGATCAATATCATCTGCAGGCTCTTGAGTAGTAGTTAAATTCATTATTTCACGAACTACCAACACTAAATCCTCTCTTCGTAAAATTCTATGCTCTGGATCATTAGGCATATCTAAATCAAAACGCTGATTTATTTTGTACCTACCTACCTTACTAAAATCATACCTATCAAAATTAAAAAACATGGCATGAATCAGCTGCTTTGCGTTGCTTGCAGTAGCAAGATCACCCGGACGAATACGTTTGTAAACTTCTTTAAGTCCTTCGTCTTCGTTAGTTGCTGTATCTCGCCTTAAAGTTTCCTCTAACATTGCTTGCTCTTCTTCTGAAATTCCTTTAAAAAGTTTTCTTATCTCTTCGTCTGTTCCATATCCAAAAGCTCTAAATAAAGCTGTCATTGCAACTTTGCGTTTTCTATCAATCTTTACCCAAATAGCTCCATTAGTATCATTCTCTATCTCTAGCCATGCGCCTCTATTAGGAATAATTTTAGCTCCATATTGTTTTTTTCCACGAACAAGTTCTGATGTAAAGAATACACCAGCGCTACGAATTAGCTGAGAAACGATAACTCTCTCAATTCCATTAATGATGAATGTTCCGCGAGGAGTCATCATTGGGAAATCACCTAAATATATCTCTTGTTCTTTGATTTCTCCGCTACGTTTATTTACAAGCCTTGCGCGAACGCGAATAGCAGCTTCGTAAGTAACATTCTTGGCTTTTGCAGTTACTTCGTCAAATTTTGGCTCATCTAAGTAATATTTTTCCAAATATAGCTCTAAATCACGCCCAATAAAGTCACGAATTGGGGAAATTTCCTCAAAAAGCTCTTTTAAACCATCTTTTAAAAACCAATCATATGAATCTTTTTGAGA
>CAZXOU010000013.1:0-15024 GCA_964642355.1 uncultured Gammaproteobacteria bacterium | reverse complement strand
TTCTGTATCCAAGGTAAACATAACTCCAGCTGAAGCTAAATCCGAACGTACCATCTTTTGCACTCCTACAGAGAGCGACACTCCTTTGTGCTCAAATCCTTTATCAACTCTGTATGATATTGCCCTGTCTGTGAATAATGATGCCATGCATTTTTTAACTGCTTCCAAAACAGCATTCTCTCCACTGATATTTAAAAAAGATTCTTGCTGTCCTGCAAAAGATGCATCTGGCAAATCCTCTGCGGTGGCGCTGGAGCGGACTGCTGTATCAACTGCTTTTGACTTATACTGCTTAGATAATTCCCCATAAGCTTGAATAATTTCCTTTTTTAATTCCAAAGGAAAAGCCGCCTGCAAAATAGTATTGCGGATATTACGCCCTCGCTCTGCAAGCTGTTCTATATTACTAGTATCAAGTCCAAGTAATTGACGCTCTATCTCATCATCAATACCTGCTTTTTCTAAAAAGTATTGATAAGCACCTGCCGTCACTGCAAAACCATCAGGAACATTTACCTTCTTCCCAAGTTTTTGCACCATTTCTCCTAAGCTGGCGTTTTTTCCACCAACAAGAGGTACATCCTGGATAGATAGTTCTTGAAATTTTTTTATGTATTGCATTTTGCTGACCTTTTTATTTTAATTTTTTTAAGTAAAGCAAAAATTTCAGCAAACTGCTTGTCGTACTTTTTGTCTATGCGTTCTATACGTTCAAGCTGATGTATCATTTCTTGTTGCTCAAGTATTATGTGCTCAAGCACGGTTATTGGTTTTTGGTGCATGTGTTCCATATATAAACCTAATTTATAACTGGAATAATTTTTGAATTTCGCTTGATGTGCGCATCAAAGCTCACGATAGTATACGCCTTATGCTCGTCAGCAGATGCAAGCAACATGCAGTCAGCAAAACTAATATTTTTTGATCGCGCTGTCTTAAAATAATAATACGCACTTCTTTCGGTCTCGCGCGTAACATAGACGAGCCCAAACATCTCCTGTTTTTGAGCGACTAAGTATAAAGCAAGCGCTTTTCGTTTAAACCACTTCATACTCAATACCGTAAGTATCTCGTACAAGGTTATGTTATTAATTATAACCTGAATATCTCGCATGCTTAAATCTCGGGCAACTGCATTAGCCCGAGGATGATTTGAATCCTGGTTATTAATTAATGCAATAATGAAATCTGCATCAGCGATTGCCTGCTCCATATACGATTTTGTCTATATTAGAAGACAAATCTCCTCCCATAGGCTCTGCAAGTTTAGCTAAATCAGCAATGGTTTTTATCTGTTTCTTAGCGCCTTTCCCTTTAACATCAGCCTGCTTACTATTTACACGTATGTCTGCGTCATATCTAATCAGTGCATTACGAATAAGCTCTGCAAAGCTCTTTTCTTCTTCAAGAGCACGACGCTTAAGCGTCTTATGCAGAGACCGAGGTAATCGTACATTTGTGGTGATATAATTATTACTCATAGTAATACAATTGTATCATTGTATGATGTTTTGTCAAATTTTCTTAAGCTTATAAATATAAGTTTCATAACACTTCAAATTATTAGCTTTGAGGATTGTCTTTGTTCCTCTTCACTAACCTCCTAAATACATATAAGAACACCACACCACCTATAAACAAGGTTACAATCCAAATCACAAAGTGAATCTGTACTGGAATACTTTCATTACCCAAGATATACGCATACAATACCTTGGATGGTATGGAAAATAGCGCAGTAATAATAAAATATCTCACAAATTTCATCTTGGTCAACCCAGCAGCGTATGAGATCACATCAAAAAACGAAAAACCAAACAAACGGCTTATTATTAAAACTTCAGTTCCAAATGATTCAGTAAATTCATCAACCTTATGTATATTTTTTTCTCCTATCAACCTGATCACCAAACTCCTCCCAAATCTACGGCTGATGAAAAAACTAATTGCAGCGCTTATGAGTCCAGCAATATACAGATAGAACATAGTCTTATACGAACCATACACCGTTATCCCTAAAAAAACTCCCGGCGTACCAGCAACTGGCGCAAACACATGCGAAAAAACAATATAGGTGATAATAAGGATCGGTCCAAATATACCACTACGTTCAACAAGTGCACGAACTTCTGGCGAATTAATAAAAGGCAAAAACCACCAGAACAATAACCATAATCCAATAAGTACAAGAAGGATTTTTTGTTTTGTCATGCAATCTATACTTAAACCGTATGTATCTTCAATAAATTTAAGCTTCCATGGGGTCCAGTTGGATGCCCAGAAGCAACTATGACCTTGTCGTTTTTCTTTATTTTAAATTCTTTTTTAACTAGTTTTATTGCGGCGTTTATTAAATCATCTAAATTATCATACCGCTTCATATAATAAGAAGAAACTCCCCACGAAAGCGCCATTTGCCTGCGAGTAATGTCATTTTGCGTAAGAGCAATAATAGGAACTTCTGGCCTTTCTGCAGAAATTAATCTAGCGCTTGTGCCAGATGCGGACATAACAATAATAGCCTTTATATGATCGTGATCAACAATATCATCTGTTGTATGTGCAATTATACTAGGAACAACAACACGCTCAATTGGGTGCGGCCTCATATCATCATATGGAGATGCTTCTGTTTCCTCTATTACGTCATTCATCAATTGGCATGCCTCAACTGGATATTTTCCAGTAGAAGTTTCTCCAGAAAGCATTAAGCAATCTGCATGGTCTATTACTGCGTTTGCAACGTCCGAGACTTCTGCTCTTGTTGCTCGCGCGTTAATGGTCATAGATTCCAACATCTGTGTTGCCACGATGACTGGTTTTGCGGCTTTTAGGCATTTTTCTATAAATCCTTTTTGCAACAAAGGAATTTCTTCTGCTGGAAGTTCAATTCCCAAGTCCCCTCTGGCAATCATAATTGCGTCTGTTGCTTCTAAAATTTCTTCAAAATTTTCTACTGCTTCCTTGCGTTCAATTTTTGCAATAATTTTTGGAATGTAATCTCCCTTTTGAGGCACAATCTTTTTTAATTTTTCTATATCATTAGCATCTCGCACAAACGAGAGAGCCATCCAATCAACTTTTTGTTTGATTCCAAACTTCACATCTTCCTTATCTTTATCTGTTAAAACAATATCTGGCAAATCTGATTCTGGTAAATTTATTCCACGATTTGTAGTTAACACATCACCTTGCTCTACTTTTGCGATCACCGTGCTACCATGAACTTCCAAAGCTCGCATACGAACCAAACCATCCTTGATAAGAATAACCTCCCCTGCTTTTACCATTTTTCCTAAAGGCTCTTGAGTTGGGAGCGATGTTAAGCCTGCACGCTTATCTTTGATTTTTGAATGGCCTTCATACACTAAAGCAACTTTTTCTCCGCGCTTAACTGGCACGCCATCTTCTGGAAGCTCGCCTAATCTAATTCTTGGTCCTTGCAGATCTTGAATAATAGCAATTGGCTGATTGAGTTTTTTTGCAACTGATCTAATGTTCTTTATAAGCATTGTATGATGCTCATAAGTTCCATGCGAAAAATTAAGCCTGGCACAGTTCATGCCAGCTTTTGCAAGTTTAGTTAAAACAGTTACTGACTCAGTTGCAGGCCCAATTGTGCAGATAATTTTTGTTCTTTTCATGTATTTTGATTATATCATAAAATATGAAATCTTTACTAAAAAAATAAAAAAACGGTGACGCGCGAATAAAGCACCTCACCGTTTGTCTGCCCACCATCCAACTTATATATTATGATGGCTCATGCACGATTTCATCTTCATTCCATGAACATCTTATGGTCTTCTTGTACTCATTGGCCATTTTTTCCATTGTTTTTTTAAGCGCTTCTCTAGTACAAGGCGATACAGCTGTAATTCTTATATCATCTCCCTCATCCACAATGGATTCAGCTGTAAAATTATACCATTTACCGTCCACGTGAACATTTGTACCGTCTGGAGCTTCATGTTTAGAATATTTACCAGGAACATACCACTCTTCTTCTCCGATTTTCTCCTTTTTCATTTCTTGGCCTCCTTGTTCTGGATGATTTGGTGTTTCTCTCATATGTTGATTATAAATGATTAAAGTAAGCCATATTAAGCCTTACTTACAAAATACTCTATATAGATTAATAAATCAATTTTATACATAACCAAAAGACGTCCAGCATACGCCGGACGTCTCTTTAAAAATTTAAATCCTAATCCCCTGAGCAGCGACGAATTACATCATTCCCATGCCACCTGGCATGCCACCACCCATACCTGCACCTGCCATTGCAGCTGCTGCTGCACCGGCATCATCTTTCTCGCTTGGGATGTCTGTGATAACTGCCTCTGTGGTTAAGAACATTGATGCAATTGATACTGCATTCTGCAAAGCAGATCTTGTAACCTTAGTAGGGTCTACAATTCCAGCGGAAATCATATCTTCGTACTGGTTAGTCTGCGCATTGTATCCAATAGTTCCTGATTGCTTTTTAACTTCTTCTGATACTACACTGCCATCACGGCCTGCGTTAAATGCAATTTGTCTGATAGGCTCTTCCAAAGCTCTCTTTACGATTTCGATTCCAACTTTTTCGTCAGCATCACCTGTTCTAATATCATCTAAAGATGTCATAGCTCTTAGAGCTGCAACTCCGCCACCAGGAACAATTCCTTCTTCAATAGCAGCTTTTGTTGCTTCAAGCGCGTCCTCGATACGATGCTTTTTCTCTTCCATTTCAGTTTCTGTAGCAGCTCCTACTTTTAGAATTGCAACACCCTTGCCTAGCTTACCAAGTCGTTCGTTAAACTTTTCTTTATCATAATCAGAATCTGCTAAATCAAGCTGTTTCTTGATTTCTGCGATTCTAGAATCTAATGCGCTTTGGTCGCCTTTTCCTTCTATAATAGTTGTGTTTTCTTTTTCTGCAACTACTTTGCGCGCTCTTCCAAGCATGTCTAATTCTGTATTTTCTAATTTCAATCCAATATCTTCAGAAATTACTTTGCCGCCAGTTAATACTGCAATGTCCTCTAGCATTTCCTTTTTTCTATCTCCAAATCCAGGAGACTTAATTGCTAGTGCGTTAAATGTTCCACGAAGCTTGTTTACAACCAAAGTTGCCAAAGCTTCGCCTTCTACATCTTCGGCAATAATTACTATATCCTTTTTACCAGACTGTGTAACTTTTTCTAAAATTGGAAGGATATCTTGGATAGATGTAATCTTTTTATCTGTGATAAGAATGTATGGATCTTCCATTACAGCTTCTAATCTCTCTGTATCAGAAATCATATAAGGTGAAACATATCCCTTATCAAACTGCATTCCCTCTACCAATTCCAATTCCATACCAAAAGATTGAGACTGCTCTACTGTAATTGGAGCCTCGTGCCCTACTTTTGTAATTGCCTGTGCAATTAACCCACCAATTTCTTTGTCATTTGCGGAAATTGATGCAACTTGCGCTACATCTTGTTCGTTGGTTGGATCAATATTTTTTGATTGAGACTTTAGGGATTCAACAACTTTTTCGGTTGCGCTATCCATTCCTCTTTTTACTCCCAAAGGATTTGCTCCAGCTGTAATGTTCTTAATTCCTGCCCCTACCATTGCTTGCGCCAAAAGAGTAGCAGTAGTTGTTCCGTCCCCAGCTACATCATTGGTTTTGTTGGCAACTTCTTTTACCAATTCTGCTCCCGCGTTTTCTAACTTGTCTTCCAAATCAACTTCTTTTGCAACTGTTACGCCATCCTTGGTAATAGTTGGCGCACCAAAGCCCTTATCCAAAACAACATTTCTGCCTTTTGGACCTAAGGTTACTTTTACTGCATCTGCTAATTTGTCCACGCCCTTTTTCATTCCTTGGCGTGCTTCATCGTTAAATAGAATTTGTTTAGCCATAATATTATTCAATTATTCCTACAATGTCATCTTCAGCAACCACGAGCACTTCTTCTCCATCTACTTTAACCTCGTCTGCTGAATACTTTTTAAATACTACCTTGTCGCCGACCTTAACTGACATAGGTGAAATTTCTCCCGAATCTAATCTTTTGCCAGCTCCTACTGCAATTACTTCGCCTTGTTCTGGCTTTTCTTTGTCTACTGTATCTGGCAATACTATTCCGCTTGCAGTAACTTCCTCTTCTGCGAGTGGTTTGACGATTACTCTATCGCCTAGTGGTCTAATATTCATACTTATATGATTAATGATTTTTAGCTTTTAATTAAATTATCACTCCAAATTTGCGAGTGATAGCTTTGTTATGAAGTTGTATTATACAGAATCTAGGGTATATGTCAACCCCCTACTTTTACCTATTTTTAGTAAAAAAAGTCCCAGAAACTTGTGTGCCCGGGATCAAATGGCAGTTGAACGATTCAACCACATGGGAAACAAAATTTCTGGGACAATATATTTAGGGCTCCGGCATCCGATCGGATGCCGGTCAAATCAACAATAACCCGGGGAGGCGATTCTGGTGTACAGGTTGTGTTGGTTTGATACTCATAATTAGCCGGAGGGGATAAAATGAGTAAGCCCTAATTATATGAGAGGGGGAAGAGATTGCCAAACGAGGCGGTGTGGGAAGTATCTGACCAATCTCCAACATATGGAGGAGTCATACGCTCCCCCTCCCTTAATAAATAATGTGCGAATTTACAAAAAGACTAACATAAACAAGTAATTTGTCAAGTATTTTTGGTAAAAAAAAGACCCCACTATTAATTTGTGGGGTCGTGTACATGCACAATCTATATGTGTAGTGTGTATGTGTAATGAACGATGAGAAGGGCCGCGCATTCGCGTGGCCAGCAGACGGGTTCCGCGGAGTTCCCGACTGACTATGGCGTCTACTCGAATCGCCGTTGCGAGGCCTGTTGCCTCTACGGCGAAAGATGCGGCACACGAGCCAATAAGGCTCGGTGGCTGAGTATTGCAGTCGAGTGACGCACTACTGGTTGGCCTTGCGAAATGCGCAAGACCCTCCCCAACGCTATGCCTGGCACAGCTAGATTTTCATCTACAACCGCCCAGGCTGAATCATGTCTTTAGTCCTCATTTTCCTCCGGGCTCGGAATTATTTGGCCACATCGGGGGCCGAATCAAATGTGCAAGGGACTATGCCCGAGGATTTGCAGCCCCCGGGAGCGAGAGGTCGACGTTGGTGTGGCGGGCGGCGGGGTGCTATATGGGCAACGAAATTGTCGCCGAATATGCCCCCAGCCCGCCGGTGCTTCAGGAGGTCGGCGTCGCGCCGGCGTACCCGAAGGTGGTGCCCAGGAAGTGGTGGCCGGCGACGCTCTTGGGGTGCTTCATATAAAGGCGCCGATGGCGGCCGGGTGTGGCAGTCGTCGCAATGTATGTACGTTTGCCCTCGAGGCCGGGCAGGCCAGTGTGCTTCAGCACAAACATAAGCATGTCTCCGTTGGTTGCGATCATCACGCAAAATTGCGCTTATTCTACCAGGCATTTGCTAGGCAGAGTACTACTGGGGAGTGAATGTGGGGAGTTGGAATTGGGAAGAACTTTTTTTTGTTGAGTGATTAATATACATCATCTGGCTATTTTTGTCAAGCTATATTTCTTATATTATGTCAATATTTACCTATTTTTGGCTAATTTTAGCCAAAAAATACTAATATACGCTACTAGAATCATAAGCCCAGAATATAAGGACCAAAGATAATGATCAAACAAAGCTAATATTACTAATGGAAACATGAATATAAAAACAGTTGATATATCCTGTTTTTTCTTCAAGCCCAAATACACAAAATTAACAATCATGAGCATTAATACTATAACTAAAATCAAACCAATTACTCCTAATTCAGCCCAAATCAATAAAAATGTATTATGAACTGGTTGATAAAAATATGCCTCTTGAGAATCATCTATATCCTCGTAAACTCCTAACCCATAGTTCCCTATTCCGGCACCAAGTATTCTATTTTGCTTGATGACGTCCCATGCTTGTGAATATCCCACTACCCGCTCTTGGTTTGATTTAACTTCTAATCTTCCGCTTGTTCCTAAGCGACCGGCAAATGGTTCTGGATATGCCGCAACCAATGTTCCTACAAATAGAATTATGACCAAAACTGAGAGTGCTATTTTTTTTAAATCATTCTTTTTGATAAAGGCATAAATTATCACGGCAATAAATGACAATGCAAACGCCAGCCAAGCTCCTCGTGAAAAAGTTACAGCCAAGCCCAGAGACAAAATTGCAATAGGAATATATGCAACTGGAGTTATTCGGACTTTTTCTATCGCAAGTATCATTGATAAAACCAGCCAGCCTCCTAACATATTTGGATGAGGAAAAGTTCCATACCCCCTAAGCCAACGAGCCATATCAGTTTCTACAACAGATGTGCCTAGAATGGAAGCATGTTGATATGCAGTTCCTAATATTGTTGAAGCAGGAAGCCAATGCCACCTAAACTGTGCAAATGCCAATATTGACTGGATAACACCAGATAAAATAATTGCCCATGAGATTTTATAAAAAGGTATGGACCTAGAGGAAATAATTAAAAATACCACCCCAGCCTCTACAAGAACAATCCAATGCTCCAAAGCAACACTAGAATCAGTTGGCCATATTATTGACAAACCAGACCATGCGACAAGAATCGAAAGTAATCCTATTGGCCCAAAAACTTTTTTAACAGAAAAATTTGGCTTTCTGCTTTTGATTACAATTACTCCTTTTACTATCAAAGCAATTAAAATAATAAACAAAAAAAACTCTGTTGCGTACAAAGATTGAGTTCCATATTCCCAATATGCATCGTTAATAGAGCCAGGGACTAAAATCAGCCTTGCTTGCCAAGGTATTAAAAATACAAACAACAAGGTTCCGTATTGGATTATTTTATCTAGAATGCGATAAAGCTGATTCATACTTTTTTATAAATTCCTCTAAATGCTCTATTCTTCTATCATTAACATGAAATTTTAATATACCATCAGAAACCACTACGCGTGTATCAGTGTTTACAAGCTCCTTAATTGCATTAGGAAACTTTGCCTTTTGAAAATTCTCTACAATTTTACTAAATGGCAATAACACTATTTCAAGCACCACACGAACAGTTGGTTTGTGACGCTCTGTCAAACTAGAGTGAGGTATTGTACTTTGTGATTGCGGTAAATTCTCTTTAAGCCAATTCTTGTTAGCCTGCCAAAATTGACTATAATATTCGCCCGCATCATATATGGGATAAAAATTTGCAGCCCAATAACTAAAATCAAAATCATTTTTTCCCATTTTTAACTCTGCTAAATTAAGATGATCTTCGTCCAAAAAAATACTTAAACAGATCTTGTCGCTAGTGCTTTCTTGCCCTGGGCGCAACTTATTTAATGATAAATATAGAAGGCTTAGTAAACGAGCCCACCATACTCCCCCGCGTTTAGTAATTATAACCAAATCAATATCGCTTTTCTCGGTAGTATTCTGAATTGCCAAAGAGTTGCAAACAAATATTGCACGTACAAATGGAATGCGAGAAAGCACATTAACAACCTCCATTGCCTTATCATACTTTCTCTTTGCAAAAATATACCGATTATGACGTTCTGCTAAAACATTTTCCCTGCCTCTTAAATAAAAAAAACCATTCTTAAATCGAATAGCTTTTTCGAGTAAAATACTTTCATCTAGTACTTTTTGGATTTCTGTTAAAGTATATTCTACAGAATCATTGTTCTCCCTTAACCGCAACATTAATCTCTGTATTTCAACTAAAGTCAAAGGATAATCAAAAACATCAAAGTAAACAAGTGTTGCTAAAATTGATTTTTCAAGATTTTGAGCCATGACATAATTCTATCACGACTACTTAAATCACAACACCTTTTTTAAATATTGACCTGTAAAACTCTTTTTCTCTTTTGCCACAGAGTCTGGAGTTCCAACTGCAACTATTTCACCACCTTTATCCCCGCCATCCGGACCTAAATCAATTATCCAATCACAGGATTTTATTACGTCTAAATTATGTTCTATGATCAAAACTGTATTTCCTTTATCAACAAGCTTATTTAAAACATGGAGCAAGCGTTCTACATCTGCAAAATGCAAACCAGTAGTAGGTTCGTCTAAAATATATAGAGTTCTGCCTGTGGCTCTGCGGGAAAGTTCTGTAGCTAATTTGATTCTTTGTGCTTCTCCACCAGAAAGCGTGGTAGCTTGCTGTCCAAGATGAATATACCCTAATCCAACTTCAAACAAAGTATCTAGCTTGGTTTTGATTGATGGAATATGTTTAAAAAAGTCTTTTGCTTCTTCTACAGTCATTGCCAGCACATCTGCAATATTTTTTTCCTTATAATGAATATCCAAAATTTCACGGCTGTATCGCGCGCCTTTACATTCTTCGCAATCAACATACACATCTGGCAAAAAATTCATTTCTATGCGTTTGACTCCATCTCCCTCGCAAGCCTCGCATCTTCCGCCTTTAACGTTAAAGCTAAATCTTCCAGCTTTGTAGCCGCGAATTTTTGCTTCTGGAACTTGTGTAAACAAATCTCTGATTGGTGTAAATAATCCTGTATAGGTTGCAGGGTTGGATCTAGGGGTTCTGCCGATTGGAGATTGATCAATATCAATTATCTTGTCTATATGATCTAATCCATTTATTGCCTTATGCTCTCCAGGCCTGTCTTTGGCTCTATAAAAATGTTGCAACAAGTGTTTTGCCAAAATATCAGTCATTAAAGTTGATTTTCCAGATCCAGAAACTCCTGTTATAGCCACCAAGCGCCCAAGAGGAATAGCAACATCAACTGATTTCAAGTTAAATTCGTTTGCCCCTAATATTGATATAGCCTTGCCATTGCCTTTGCGATATTTTTTTGGAAGAGCAATTTTCTGCTTTCCAGATAAATATTGCCCTGTAATTGATTTCTTATTCTTTTTAATTTGAATAGGAGTGCCTTCTGCCACAACTTCGCCCCCATGCTTGCCCGCCCCTGGGCCAATATCAACCACCCAATCTGCCTCATTTATAGTTTCTTCATCATGCTCAACCACTATAACTGTGTTGCCTAAATCACGAAGTGATTTAAGTGTTGTGATAAGACGTGTGTTGTCTCGCTGATGCAATCCAATAGAAGGTTCATCTAATACATACAATACTCCAGTTAAGGCAGATCCAATTTGTGTTGCCAAGCGAATGCGCTGTGCTTCCCCGCCAGAAAGTGTGTGTGCTGCGCGTGAAAGCGTGAGATAGTTTAATCCAACATTTTGCAAGAATAGCAGGCGCGCGATTATTTCTTTTAGAACAAGCTTTGCGATCTTCATCTGTGACTCTGTTAAAGCACCTTTGGAAGAGGCAAGTTCTTTAAAATAACCCAATGCATCATCTATAGAACTATCCGTAACTTCGGAGATATTCTTATCTGCAATAGTAACACCTAATGCCTCTGGCTTAAGCCTTTTTCCAGAACATGCTGGGCAAAGTTTTATTCGCATGTAAGACTCTACCTCTCTGCGAATATAATCTGAATCTGTATCTTTGTATCTGCGCATTAAGTTTGATACTACCCCTTCAAATGTAGTTTCAAATTCTTTTACTTTGCCTTCTGACTCTGGATTCACTACTCTGTAATTTGCAGTACCAGTTCCATATAGCACAGTATCTAATTCTTTTTTAGATAAATCTTTAACAGGTGTATGAATTGAGTACCCATTTGCTTTTGCAACTGCTTCCAAAATTCTAAAATACCACCCTTGGAATGCGGCTGATCTAGACCAAGGCCTAATTGCTCCCTCTGCAATGGAAAGTTTTTTATTAGGAATTACCAAGTCAGGATCAACCTCTAATTTAGTTCCTAATCCATCACATGTTGTGCAAGCTCCATGAGGAGAGTTAAAAGAAAAATTTCTAGGCTCTAATAGCGGGAGGTTGATTCCACAGTCTGCGCAAGCAAGATGCTCAGAATACAAGGTATCTTCTCCTTCATCTACTTTATTTATAATTACCAAACCATCTCCCAACTCCAATGAAGTTTCCAAAGAATCAGCTAAGCGTATTCTATCGTCTGCGCTTGGCTTTGCTTTTACAACTAACCTATCTACCACAACTTCTATTGTATGTTTTTTCTGCTTATCTAATTTTCTGTCCTGCGCCTCATCCAAAGAAATTACTTCGCCATCTAAACGAACACGAGCATATCCTGCGCGAATAAGTTCTGTAAATACATGCCTATGCTCTCCTTTTTGATCTCGAATTACTGGTGACAAAATCAATATCTTTGTTTGATCCCCAAATTTTTGGATCTGTTTAATAATTTGCGTCCTACTCTGCTTAGAAATTTCTTTTCCGCATCTTGGACAATGCGGTGTACCAATTCTGGCATACAAAACACGCAAATAATCATACACTTCTGTAACAGTTCCAACTGTTGAGCGTGGATTATGTGAAGTAGATTTTTGATCTATAGAAATAGCTGGGGAAAGCCCATCAATTCGCTCAACATCTGGCTTATCCATTAAACCTAAAAACTGCCTAGCATAGGCAGATAATGATTCTACGTACCTCCGCTGTCCTTCTGCATAAATAGTATCAAACGCCAGAGATGACTTTCCACTTCCGCTTAATCCTGTTATAACAACCAGTTGATTACGAGGAAGATCTAGTGAGATATTCTTTAAATTGTGCACTCTTGCTCCTTTTACGGAGATAACGTCTGTTGTGACTTTTTTTGGCATAATAACTTAAAATCAATACAAAACAGTATACATAAAATTTGGAGTTTGATCAAGCTTAATACTATAGCTATAATATTCACATGCACAAAACAATAGCAAAACAGGTAATATCATTACCCCTATCCCCTGGAGTATATTTTTTTCGCGATAAAAAAGGTGTGATTTTGTATATTGGAAAAGCAAACAAATTGCGTAATCGTGTGCGATCATATTTTAATAAATCAAATGATCTCTCTCACTCCAAACAAATAATGGTAACAAAAATTGATTCAATTGATACCATTTTAACTTCCAATGAATCAGAGGCCTTGATTTTAGAATCAATACACATCAAAAAAAATAAGCCGCATTTTAACGTGGCACTTAAGGATGATAAAAGCTACAATTTTGTAAAAGTTGATTACAAACATTCACGTCCAGTGATTACAACAGTGCGCAGACCAGAACTGGATCGCGGCAGATCTAAGGCTAAATATTTTGGTCCATATACAACAGGAACAAACATTCAAGAAACATTACGTTTTTTAAGAAGAATATTTCCATACAGAAAAAAAGATAAGGATCCAACTAAATTTGAAAATGATTTATTACGCAAAAGAACACTTGGCCCTATTCCAGAGACAGACCAAGAATACAAAGACATGATAAAACGATTAATGTATGTTTTGGCTGGACATAGCGAGGAGGTAATAAAAGATCTAAAGCTGCGTATGGCAGACCTAAGCAGAACTAAGCATTACGAAAAAGCAGGATCAGTTCGAGATCAAATCAAGCAGTTGGAAATAATGCAATCTCGCCAAAAAATAATGTCTGTAAAAGGTGAATCCCAAGATGTTATAAGTATATTTAAAGAATCAAACCAAGCCGCAGTAAACGTTTTTGTGATTCGCGGTGGAAAACTAATGAACAAATTAAATTTTATTCTGCAAAATACTGACGACGAATCAATGACAACTTTACTGGACGCCTTTTTGCCACAATACTATTCAGAAGCAAGTAATCCACCGCGCGAATTAATTTTGCCAGTGCGCACAAGTTTGTCTAATAACGATCTTCGCGCGGTTGTGGGAGATCGTATCACTGGACCAATAAAAATAAGCATTCCAAACCACGGCAAAAAACGCGACCTAATTAAACTTGGCGAGGAAAACGCAGAAGAATACTTAGAACGATCACTAGTATCATGGGAGAAGGATGATCAAACTAATATCTTGAAAGACCTACAAAAGTCACTTAAACTTAAATCCCCTCTTAAGCGGATAGAGGGATATGATATTTCTAACATCCAAGGGAACCTTTCAGTTGGATCTATGGTTGTGTTTACAAACGGCAAACCAGACAATAGCGAATATCGTAAATTCAAAATTAAGACAGTTGAGGGGCCAGATGATTTCGCATCCCTTGCAGAGGTTCTAAAGCGTAGATTTTCCCCAGCTGACAGTAAGCGCAAAAACAAATGGCCCAAACCAGACTTAATTTTGATTGACGGTGGCAAAGGCCAACTTTCAACTGTGATTCACACTCTTCGAGATGATAAACCACTACCTTTTGACAACATAATTGCAATTGCAAAACGCGAAGAAGAAATCTTCCAAGGCGAAAAGCTAAAAAAAATTAATATTGATTCAAATTCAGATGCTTCTCGCCTACTCCAGCGTATTCGTGACGAAGCGCATAGGTTCGCACAAAAGTACTATCATACTAGACATGCAAAAGCAGATACTAAATCTGTGCTAGATGAAATCCCTGGAATAGGACCAAAAACGAAAAAAGAGCTGATTCAAAAATTTGGATCAGTTGCAAGTATTCGTAAAGCTACAAAAAATGATATAATTAAAATAGTTGGAATTGCAAAAGCAGATAAGCTTATAGAAAACCTATAACATGGAAAAAACAAAAGCAGAAAAAAGAGAACAAAAAAAGCGCAATATGCGCAAAATGAAAGTACAAGGCAGAAGCGTAAAAAATTTACAAAAACTTCAAGCTAAGAAGTAGTCACAGATTTAACAACTTCTTCTATTGTTGCTGATTTTTTTAGCCCAAAAACTTCTGGTACAAGTTTCGCAATAGCGCTCTTTAAACCGTCGCTTACATTTACATCTTTATCAAACTTAGCAATCGCGTTTTCTAAATACAAAATTGCTTCATTAATATTTTTTTCAAAATCGTAAATATTTTCCTTATAAACATCATCATGAAATAAGTAATGGCAGGCTACTTCATGACCGTCTTTAGATATTTGTGATATAATGTCAGGATATTTTTTAGCTACTATACCAGTACAAAAAAAAGTTAC
>CAZXOU010000012.1:0-15572 GCA_964642355.1 uncultured Gammaproteobacteria bacterium | reverse complement strand
ATATCTACTATTACAGAGCTTGTGTATTTGTCTAAAGCAGCTATTATTATTCCTATGCCAGAATCTCACCAAGAGGATAATGCATACTATGTTGCAGCACAGCATGCTGCCATTGTTTATAGGCAAGATAAAGTAGACGAACGAATGGTAAAAAAGGCAGTTCAATTACTAAGGTCTGAAGAAGAGCGCACAGTACTATCTAATCGAATGCATGAACTAATGAAGCCAGGAAGCCGTGAGTCTATGATTAAGATTATTGAATCATTATGAATTATTTCAAGGGTAAGCATGTATATTTAATCGGAATAGGTGGAATAAGCGTATCTGCAATTGCAAAATTATTTTTACATCATAATGTAAAAGTTAGTGGTTTTGATTTGGTTGAAAGTGCTATAACAAAAGAATTATCCCAAATGGGTGTAGAAGTAATAATAGATGATAAATCTGCACAATTATCAGATGACGTAGATCTTGTAATATACTCAGAAGCAGTTCCACAGGATGACGCAATTAGGGTTCAGGCAAATCAAAAAAATATAAGAGAGATAAAAGCATCTAAATTTTGGGGAGAATTTTCTTTGGATAAAAAAGTAATTGCTGTGTCAGGAACAAATGGAAAAAGCACCACAACAACAATGATCGGGGTTATACTTGAGGAAGCTGGAATGGATCCCACGGTTGTTGTAGGTACACGTGCCTTACAGTGGAATAGCAATATTAAAATTGGAAAATCTGATTGGCTTGTTATAGAAGCAGATGAATATGCCGCAAAGATGCTTGAGTACAATCCATATATTGCAGTAATAACAAATATATCTGCAGACCATTTAGATTATTATAAAAATGTTGAGGACATTGTAGATCATTTTCAAAAATGGATAGATCAGGTTTCTGAAGATGGCCTTGTTGTTATTAACAGAGATGATGAAAATAGCAAAAAACTTAAAATAAAAGATAATAAACTTAGTACATTTGGAATTGGCGGTAGCAAAGGTATTCGTAGTGCTGGAAAATTTATAACAACTGGCACAAATAGTTGGCTTGGGAATGTGGGATTTAATATTGTAGATGAAAAAGATGATTGGGGATATATTGCATATCACCAATTAGGGGATCATAACATAGCAAATGCAGTGGCAGCAGCAGCTGCAGCAGATCGCATCGGAATAAAAAGAAAGAAGATTATCAAAGCATTAGAAAAGTTTAAAGGCACATGGCGAAGATTTGAACTAGTTGGTGAATTTAATAATGCAGCAATTATTTCTGATTATGCACATCATCCAGATGCAATTAAGACTACTCTTAAATCTGCCAGAGAGTGGTATCCATATAATAGGATAATAGTATTATTTGAACCGCATCAGCATAACCGCACAAAGAATTTGTTTGATGATTTTGTAAACGTGTTTGACGATGCGGATGAAACCATATTAAGCGAAGTTTATGATGTAGCTGGTAGAACAGAAACAGAAGATCAAGTAGTTTCATCTAATGATATCGTCGAAGCAATTAAAGAAAAAGATTCATCAAAGAAAGTAGAGTATGCCAAAGATTTAGAGCAAGCCCAATCTTTGCTTAAAGAAAATATCAAGCCAGAAGATGTGGTTATAGTGATGGGTGCTGGAAATGTAGATAAAGTGGCTAGGAATTTAGTGAAGTAAGAAAAAATTTATTATCTGCGATGCATAAAAACGAATTTACTGGAGGCAAAAAAATAGGCAACTCAATCCTGTGGAGTTTTGAGCAGCGTATAGTGAATAGAGCGGTACCATTTGGATTTCCTATTTATGTCCTCATTATTTATTGGATATGGATTTTTAGTAGGGCAGGAGTCGTTTATCTATCTTTTAAGTTCCGTGGTCCTAGTTGGAGCGTTGGTTTCAAATACGTTTTTGGCTTTTGACGCGACAAATACATTTCGTATTAGCTACTTGCGTATCGGGCCTACGGAAGCTAGAATATTTGTCATTCTACTAAATATTTTTATCATAGAGTACGGAATATCGTCATTTGAGCGCATATTGGCATATATTGTTGTTATATTGTTTATATATGTGATTGCAGCCATTTACCGAGCGCAAAAACTTGCATATGACGCAGATATGCGTGCAAGGAAAAAAGATTAAGCCAATTTACTATTTTAGTGCCATATGATATATTTAGGTTATTACTGATAGTGTAAATATGCCTACAAAAAGCAAGCAATCAACTAAAATTTCTGTTCCTAAGCAAGAATATTTGAGCCTTAAACATCAAGCTCAAGCATATCGCAATTTGGTATCTAGTGTATTTAAGCAACCATTAAAAGATCCTGTTGCTGAAGTTGTTGGGGATTTTAAGAAAACTGACCTGTACACAGGTGAATTTCTTAATGATTTAGAAGATGGATTAAGCAAGTCTTCATACAAACAAAAATATGCAAATCAAGGAATTGAGAAATGATCTTGAAGATTATATTGATGAGCATAATTTGAGAAATAAGTGGAAAAAGTCAAAACAACTTTTTGAGAACAATATTAGGCATCCATCATTAAATACCGAATTAATGGAGCCTCATTGGAGAGGTATTTATTCGTTTAGGCTAGATAAAAAGTATCGAGCCTTGTTTTTTATTACAGAAAATCATGCTGAAATTTTTAAAATCACCAACCATTATAAAAAATAGTGAACTATTGACAGAAATTCTTATCCCTAGTAATATAACTTTACCTATAAAAAAAAGCGTGATTTTAAAGCAAAAAATAAGGTATATTTGATATATTATTTAAGAGTATTAATCTCTTAGATAATTTATTTTATCTAATACATGGCTTACAAGCCCAAATTTCAACCAAAGAAAAAAAAGAGCAATAAGGCTCCAGAATCCAATAAACCACAAACTCCTCGGCCTGAACCAACTGCATCGGATCAGCCAGAGGGATTTAGTGTTAATAAAAAGGGGTTTATTGAGTTAGAGGGGCAGGTCTTAGAACTGTTGCCAAATGCCACTTTTAAAGTGGAATTGGAAAATGGCCACGAAATTCTGGCCCATCTATCTGGAAAAATGAGAATGTTCAAGATTAGATTATTGCCATTTGATAAAGTGAAAGTTGAGATGAGTCCTTATGACACTACTAAAGGGCGCATAACATATCGTCAATAGAATTTATTAAACATATGAAAGTAAGAGCTTCGGTAAAACCTATTTGTAGAGATTGCAAAGTAATACGCCGCAAAGGGCGTTTGGTTGTAATCTGTAAAAATCCGAAGCATAAACAGCGTCAAGGTTAATTAAATACAACATGTCAGCACGTATCTCGGGAATAAATATCCCAGACAATAAAAGAATAGTAATAGGTTTAACTTCAATTAAAGGAATTGGCAGAACTTTGAGTTCTTCTGTTCTTGCTGAAGCGGGAATTGACGAAGGAAAGAGAGGTAAGGATTTGTCTGAAGAAGAAGTAAATCGTATTCGTAAAATAATTGATGCGCATAACCACACATTAGAAGGTGAACTTGCGCGCAAGGTGCACGCAAATATAAAGAGATTAAAAGAGATTGGTACATGGCGAGGTATGCGACATTCAAAACATTTGCCAGTGCATGGACAAAGAACAAAAACTAATTCACGTACAGTACGTGGAAATATTAGAAAAACTACTGCTAGCGGTAAAAAACCTACAGCTCAAAAGACTTAATTTATATGGATGATAAAGAACAACAAATTAAATCCACCCAAGGCGGATCTAAAGGAGAGGACAAGAAAGAAGAGAAATCCGAAAAAGTTTCTAAGCCTAAAAAGAAGAAAAAAGGCAAAGTATCGCTCAAAAAAGGTGTTGCTTTTGTAAATGCAACATATAATAACACAATTGTAAGTATTGCTGATGATAATGGCAATATACTTGCTTGGACAAGCGCGGGGCGATCTGGATTTAAGGGTCCTAAAAAATCAACTCCTTTTGCAGCTGGAATAGTTGTTCGTAATTTAGGTGATTTTGTAAAACAATCTGGGTTGCAGCAAGTTGACGTAATCGTAAAAGGTGTGGGAATGGGAAGAGATGCATCAATTCGCGCATTGTCTGGACTTGGACTAGCGATTCAATCAATAAAAGACAGAACTCCAGTGCCACATAATGGGCCAAGAGCTCGCAAACCAAGGAGAGTATAATATGGGTAGAGATTTAACTCCAAAATATAAACGATCACGCAGAGAGGGAATAGATTTGCATCCTGACTTAGATAAGGCAGGCACAGCCAAGTCTCCTTTTACGCGTAAGCAATATCAACCAGGTGTGCATGGACCTAGGGTCATTCGATCTAGAATTACTAACTATGGAACACAGTTGCGCGAAAAGCAAAAAGCTAAACGTATTTACGGAATTCTAGAACGTCAGTTTAGTAATTATTTCAAAAAGGCAATTGCAAGCAAGGGAGATACCGGAGATGTAATTTTAGCATTGCTTGAGCGAAGATTAGATAATATAGTTTATAGATTAGGATTTGCTAAAACTCGTCCCGCAGCAAGACAAATGGTTAGCCATGGACACATTTTAGTAAATGGCAAAAAAAACACAGTGCCTTCTGCAAATCTTAATATCGGAGACACTGTATCTGTTAAACCTACTGTAGCTAGCAGACCTCTATTTTTGGAAAATTTAAAAGCCAACGATAGAACAGTTGCAAGCTGGCTAACACGAAAAAATGTGGAAGCAAAAGTAGTTGCAAAACCAGATATTGAGGATCCAAAATCCTTAATCGACGTACGTAGGATTGTTGAGTTCTATTCTAGATAATTTTTAATTTTTATATATTAGATAATTTATATGGAATCAATTTCTTTACCCAAAAAAGTATCAATCACTCAAGATTCAAAAAATGATCTTGCTGCAACTTTGGTAATTGAGCCTTTGTACCCTGGCTATGGATCTACAATCGCGAACTCTTTAAGAAGGGTTTTGCTTTCAAGTTTACCTGGTGCAGCTGTTTACGCGTTTAAGATAAAAGGAGTTACGCACGAGTTTACCGCAATTGATCATGTAAAAGAGGATGTAGTTGATATTTCTCTCAATTTAAAACGAGTAAACCTTAAGTCTCATTCAGATGAGCCTGTTATGCTTACTCTAAAGGCAACTGGAGAAAAAAAACTAACTGCCGGAGACATAGAAAAAAATGCTGATGTAGAAATTGCAAATCCAGACCAAGTAATTTTAACTTTAACAGACAAGGCAGCAGATGTGGAAATGACTCTTTGGGTTCGCGAGGGACGAGGATACAATACGGTTGAATCCAGAGAAGAAGAAGAACTTGAGGTGAATGCTATTTCAGTTGATTCTATTTTTACTCCAATCAGGCAAGTTGGATATCAGGTAGATAACGTACGTAAAGGTGCTAGAACTGATTACGATAAAATTACAATGCATATTGAGAGCAATGGCACTATTGATGTAGAAGAAGCAGTTAAATTATCTTCTGCAGTATTAAGCGACCACTTTAATGTGATTGGTGAAATGAAAGAGGAATCTGATGAGGTTCTTGAGGCTGAAGAGGAATCTGAAGATGGAGAAGCTCCTGAAGTTCCTGCTGAAGAGGAAGAAGTTAAAGAAGAGAAAAAAGAGGAGTAATTATGCGCCACCAGAAAAAGAAAATTCATCTTGGCAGAACACAGTCTCACAGGCGTGAGCTCTTGCAACAGCTTGCAACAAGCTTATTTTTACATGAAAAAATTGAAACAACTTTAGCAAAGGCAAAGGCTGTAAGACCTTATGCAGAGAAGTTGATTACAATGGCCAAAAAGGATAGCGTAACAGCACGCAGACGAGCTAGCGTGGCATTAGCACACAGCAACGCAGTAAAAAAATTATTTAAAGAATTAGGACCCAAATACAAAGAAAGAGACGGCGGATATACTAGGATTCACAGAACAGGTACGCGCAGCGGAGATAGCGCACAAAAGGCTAACATATCTTTAGTATAATATAGTATGGAACGCAATACACATACAATTGACGCAAAAGGAATAAGCCTTGGAAGGGTGGCAACACAAGTTGCTCATTTGCTTATGGGAAAACATAAGCCTAGTTATGTTGCGTACAGGGATTTGGGTGATAGAGTGATTGTTTCTAATTTAAAATTAATCAAATTTACAGGCAACAAGCTTGAGCAGAAAAAATATTACAGGCCAACAACACGCGTTGGAGCATTAAAGAGCGAAACACTTGCAAGCCTTTGGAAAAGAAGGCCACAAGAGGTAATGAGAAAAGCTGTAATGGGAATGCTGCCAAAAAATTCTTTACGAAAAGAAATGATAAAAAGGCTAACTATTAAAGATGCCCAGTAGTATGGTAAAAGACCAAGAACAATCAAAATCAGAACATCCTTTTAAGGGAAGAAAATACATTCGCGGAATTGGACGCAGAAAATCTTCTTCAGCTGTTGCTCAGCTTTATGGAAGAGGTAAAGGGCGATTTATTGTAAACAAGAAAGAAGTTAAAGAATATTTCTCTGGTGCTGTACTTTCTGATTTGGCAAAAGCTGCATTGGATAAAGTTGGATCAGATAAAACTTTTGATGTTAATGTAAGAGTAGTAGGTGGCGGACAAAAAGGACAAGCAGAAGCTGTTCGTCTGGCAGTTACAAGGGCTCTCTTAAAGCATGACGAAGAACTTAGACCAGTATTACGTGCAGCAGGATATGTTACAGTGGATAGAAGAGTTAAAGAGCGTAAAAAGCCAGGCCTAAAGCGAGCAAGAAGGGCGCCGCAATGGAGTAAGAGATAAATATTTAAGACCCGCCGACTGGCGGGTCTTTTTGGTTAGAATATGGCATACTATACATATGGCACAAACGCATAATCCCAAAAAAGTAGCTCGTAGCGGCGCAGTATATACAGCAGCTTTAATATTCCAAAAAATACTTTCATTTACCTATTTTACAATTGTTGCACGCGCTTTAGGGCCAGAACAGTTAGGTACTTATATTTTTGCACTATCTTTTGCTGCTTTTTTCTCGCTAGTAGTTGATTTTGGTTTTGTGCCAATGGCAATTAGGACATTTAGCCAAGATCTGGAAAATCAAAAAAAGAACTTCAGAACATTTTTTACCATGCGACTAGGACTCGCGGTCGTCGCAATTATAGTTTTACATTCAACAGCGTTTGTATTGGGCTATGATTCTCGCCTTTGGACTTTGCTTGGAATCACATCAGTTATAATGCTGATGGATGCCTTTACGTCATTTTTCTATACAGTATTCAGATCTCGCCAAAATCTATTTTATGAATCAATTGGTACAGCAATATTTCAAATTATTGTTTTTACCACAGGTTTAATCACGGTCGCACGAACGCATGATCTTCGCTTATTATTGCTTGTAATATTTGTTGGTAGTCTTTTCCATGTAATATATTCTTCCTCTCTTCTCAAAAGAAAAGCAGATATATCTTTTAAGCCGCATATAAATTGGAATTTGGTAAAACTTTGGATAGTAAAAGCCTTTCCATTTTTTATGGCTGCTGGATTTATAAAAGCATACAACACAATTGACTCTATACTAATTAAAAACATGATAGGGGATGAGGCAGTTGGATTATACGCAATTGCAGCCAAGGTTGTGTTTACTTTTCCATTCATAGCCCTTGCAATTACAGCTGCGGTTTACCCAGCTATGTCCAGTTATGCTGTTTCATCAAAAGAACGTTTACAATCAATATTCTCACGAACATTTCAATTACTATTAACAATTTCACTTCCAATTGCAGTTGGAATTTATTTATTAGCAGATCAAATAATTGTAAAAGTTTGGCCAGATTTTACCCAGTCAATAGTAGCTTTGCAATTATTAATTTGGGCAGTGGTATTTTTGTATATTGAATTCCCATTTGGCTCTCTATTAAATGCAACTGGAAATGAAAAAAGAAATACAATCAATAGAGGTATTCAGTTAGCTGTATTTATTATAATGAATTTGATTTTGATTCCTATGTACGGATTTATGGGAGCAGTATATAGTGCCTTATTCAGCAGTGTATTGATTGTTATCCTAGGTTATTTGAAAGCACGCAAGGTTATAAGAGTATTTAATAAACAAGTAGTATTGGGTATTCTTAAGCTCGTAATTTCCGCAGGAGCAATGGGAGTTGTTGTATATAACATGAAGATGGAGTTTTCATTTATGATAGTTATTCCTGTTGCGGTGGTGATCTATGGAATGCTATTGTTATTGCTTCGCGCATATACAGCAGATGATTGGCGCTGGACGAAATCAGTTATTCTGAAGACTAAATAATTATGCATCATCCGTTATTGCTTACTCTTGAGTATCCACCACAACATGGAGGTGTAGCAAAATATCTAGAAGGAGAGGTTAAAAATTTTGATGGTAGAGTTAAAGTTGTAGATGCACAAGAGCATTTAATGCTACTTTGGCCGCAATGGCTACCTTTGTTGTGGAAAAGTAGAAGCCAGTTTGATGAACACAAATGTGATTCACTATGGATTTCCCATATTCTTCCAATAGGATATATTGCTTTGGTTTATAAAAAATTATTCAAAATTTCTTATAGAGTTTATCTCCATGGACTTGATTTAGTTCGTCCAAGAAAGTATTTTTGGAAATATTTTTTTGTTAAATTAATTCTAAATAATGCAGAAGAGATTGTAGTTAATAGTAATGCCACAGCAGAACTATTGCGGTACTATGATATAGATCCATCTATTGCACGCGTGCAATATCCTAGAATAGAAAAGATTGATACAGAAAAGTATAAGAATCTGGGTGATGAATTGCGCAAGAAGTATGCAATAGGTGATAGGCCTGTTTTATTAACAATCAGCCGTTTAGTAAAAAGAAAAGGTATTGATTTAGTCGTCAGCGCAATTCCAGAAGTTTTAAAGGAAATCCCAAATTTGATTTATATCATAGTAGGTGATGGCGACTATAGCGATCATTTAAAAAAATTAGCATATAATAATAAAAATATTATATTTACGGGCGCAGTTAGCGAACAAGAAAAATATGCTTGGCTAAGTGCAAGTAATGTGTTTATACTAACTCCAATAGATGACCCAGATGATTTTGAAGGATATGGAATAGTATACAAAGAAGCGCAAATGTTCGGCAAGCCAGTGATAGGATCTACAGTGGGTGGAGTTCCAGAAGCAGTAGGAGATGAAGGTGTGCTTGTTAATTATCTCAATAAAAAAAATGAGATCTCCGACGCAATCTTAAAACAAATAAAAAAGCCTGTACATCATAAGATGTAACAGCTTTATGCTCATTTTGAGCCTAGCTCTTATTTGCTAACGAGCCACAGAAGTATGTTGACGACTTTATAGAAGACTAATCCTCCTATTACGACTATGATAAATCGGCTAATAACATATCCGATAAAATCCTTTTGAGCACTCATTTATACCTCCTTTATAACTGGTGATAAATAAGAACGATAAGTAATGTATAACATATATTAGCTATTATGTCAAACCCTAAAATATCAATAATTATTCCAGTGTATAATCACGCAAAAGAACTTGCGCGGTGTTTAGAATCCATCAAAAATCAGACTTTTCAAGACTATGAAATCATAATAGTTGATGATGGATCAGATGAGCCATTGCCAGATATAGAAGGCGTCAAAATTATTAGGCAGGAAAATAAAGGCGCACCTGTAGCCAGAAATCGTGGGTTCAAAGAATCAACTGGAAAGTATGTCATCTTCTGCGATGCAGACGTTACAATGCAATCAGATATGCTTGCAAAGATGAATAAAGTATTAGATGAGAATCCAAGTGTATCTTATGTATATTCATCTTTTAAGTTTGGATTAAAAAAGTTCAAGCTTTGGGAGTTTAACGCGGATAAACTCAAAGAAATGCCATATATCCATACCACGTCCTTGATTCGGCGCGAGCATTTTTTAGGATTTGATGAAAGCCTAAAGCGTTTGCAAGATTGGGATTTGTGGCTTACAATGTTAGAAAGAGGACACACAGGAAAATGGGTTAATGATATCTTATTTACGGTAAAGGGTGGGGGCACAATGAGTACGTGGCTACCATCAATAGTTTCCAAATACAATAAAGCATATCAGCAGAACATTAACATCATAAAAAAGAAACATACCTAAACCCGGAGGGAGAGTATCATGAATGTGCTTAATAAGATTAAGAGGATTCTTGTAACAATATTCACGATTATTTTTTGCGGAAGCGGGCTTGTGTTAGTTGTAGGGCCTACTGCAATTGGCTGGCATAACACTCCTGAATTTTTCAATGAGTCCATGTCGATGATTTTTATTGGAAGTATAGCCGGACTGCTAGCTATGTCCACAGTACATATAGGATTAAAAAGGATTCAAGATGCGCGCTCTATTCAGTCTGCAATAGGACGCTCACTCTAAGTCTTAAATTACACAAAATCGGATTTTCGGGATAATGCGGGAGTCTAATATGCCGGCCTTATCAACTTAATTTACACTTACATCAACAGGGGGAAGGAGTCATGTTAGAATTATTCAGGAAGGTAGGGGAAAATTTTTCTTTCCTTATCTTTAATCCGAGATCCATCATCCTGTTGTTACTATGTGGATGTCTGGCTCTACTACTATATTCAAGGGAGTGAATATATGAAAAAGTTTTACTGAGCTATCTGTGGCGGTGCAGATAGCTCTTTTTTTATTTTCAAAATCATGTACTATGCTGGTATATGCAAGTATCCATAATAATTGTATCGTGGAATGTAAAAGACCTACTCAAAAAGTGTCTTGAGTCTATTTTGCGATATTCACAGAATATTGAGTACGAGATCATCGTAGTAGATAATGCTTCTACTGACGGAACAGTTGAGATGGTCAGGCAGAATTTTTCTCAAGTGCAGTTGATCGCCAATCAAGAGAATTTAGGTTTTGCAAAAGCAAATAATATTGGAATTCGTCAGTCAAAAGGCAAATATGTCTTATTACTTAATCCAGATACAGAGTTTGTAGAAAATAGCTTGGAAAAGGTAATTGCAAAGATGGAGTCAGATCAAAAGATCGGTGTTCTTGGATGCAGATTATTAAATCCTAATAAATCACTTCAGCAATCAGTTCGGAGGCTTCCTACCATATTAAATCAACTTGTCATTTTATTTAAATTACATAAATTTTTTCCTTCGTTATTACATAATTATTTAGCTAAAGATTTTGATTACTCACGAGAACAAAGAGTAGACCAAGTAATGGGAGCATTTTTTCTAGTTCGTAGATCAGTGTTTCGTGAAATCGGTTTACTTGATGAAAAATATTTTATTTGGTTTGAGGAGGTTGACTTTTGCAGCAGAGTAGTGCAAGCTGATAGCGATGTTGTTTATTGGCCATGCACATCAATTATACATCATGGTGGTCAATCATTTGCACAACAGATGACTTTTAGGAAACAATTTTGGTTCTTTCGAAGCGCAATGCACTACTTCTTAAAAAAAGGAGATAGGCGTGAGCAAAAACACAGGATGTGAACACTGTAAGGGTGAGCGGAAATGTAAATGTAATAAATGTGTGAAAGCTGCAAGAAAATATGATGCATCTATGTTGCCATTTGTGGTATGCAGTATGTGTAATGGTCAACAAGCTGCATACAAAGGTGCCACCTCCAAAGGAAGGATAAAAAGACAGGGCCTCTAATTATTTTAGGAGGCCCTGTTTACTTTTATTGGGGTTCAGTTTAGTATAATTAAGATATGAATAAAGCATACGGAATTACAGCCATTATAATAATGTTAGCAGTAGAACTGCTCTCATTCACTTCATTTGCACACATAGACGCAAGTCCGTGGATTTTTGGATTTGTTGCAACATCAGCAATATTTTTAACAGTGTATCGCTTAGAATATGGTGTGATGTTTTTGTTCGGTGAATTGATTATAGGCTCCTTAGGCAAGATGTTTGTTTTAGATATTGGAGGCTTTGATGTGACAATTCGAATGCTTTTGTGGTTAACTGTTATGCTTGTGTGGCTCGCTCACGCACTTCGAGACCGCAAAGTACTATTTTTCCACTCAAAACTATTTAAGCCATATGTTGGATTAGCAGTTATCATAACATGGGGAATTCTTTGGGGAATTTTACAAGGAAATGGATTAGGTGGTGTGTTCAGAGACGTAAATAACTATTTTTATTTTGTATTAATATTTCCTTTGTATGATGTGTTGTCAAGATCAAATGAATCACTTCGTACGATTAAAGTTGTTATTTTAACATCACTAGCTTGGCTTTCAATTAAAACAATTACGCTATTTTATATATTTAGCCATGAGTTATTTGGGCTGCAAGATAAGCTTTATGATTGGTCTAGATATTCCAGATTAGCAGAAATTACAAATATTGATCCTAATCTATTAACGTCCCGTATTTTTATGCAGTCACAGGTGTGGCTTGTATTTGGATTATTTGTTTTGCTTGGAGTATTATTTGGATTGGTAAAATCAAAGCAGAAAAAATATTTATCTATGATATCAATAACAATGATATTAATAGTTTCTGCGATTACAATGTCATTCTCACGTAGTTTCTGGTTGGCAGGAGTAGTATCATTTATGATTATGCTATTCCTTTTGTTTATAAATAGAGAAAAGATTAAACAAGTTCTAAGTTTTGGGGCTGTGTCAATTGGATTGGTTGTTTTGGGTATTGGCCTAACTATTGGAGTAGCAGTATTCCCAATTCCTAAAGGCACTATGAGTGCTGATTTGTTAAAAGATCGTGCAGCAAAGTTCAGCGGTGAGGCAGCTGTGTCATCGCGCTATGCGCAAATTGGTCCTTTGCTTGGATCGATAAAAGATCATCCTGTGTTTGGATCTGGGTTTGGAACATCGGTTACGTATGAATCTCAGGATCCGCGTGTATTAAAAAATAATCCAGATGGATTGTACACAACAACCGCATTTGAACTTGGCTGGCTTGAGATGTGGCTTAAGTTGGGTCTAATCGGTGTTGGATTTTATTTGTATCTTTTGTGGATGATTGCGAAGTTCGGGCTGCGGAATCATAAACAGAATTATTTGATACTAGGTGGTGTTGTCGGACTAATTGCGGTTGCTTTAACACACGGGGTAAGCCCATACCTAAATCATCCACTTGGAATTGGCGTGGTAATGTTAATGAGCTCTATTGTTGACAAAAAATCTGTATAGTATAATCTATTATTTATTCTGTTCTTTGTAACCAATAAACGCATTATTGTCGATTCTTTGCGAAGCTCGATTGAGAGATGTGGTGCAGGGGTACTACATCTAGGAATACCGGGAATATTGACCGTCAAGCCTCTCCCAGCAAAGGTAGCTCTGGCAAAAGAATGGAAGTCATTGATCTGTAGCTAGCAGATAGCTCTTCCGCCATCTATGACCGTCTAATAGACTAGATTGCCTCGGAGGTTTGTGTAGAGACCTTTTTTGAATGGGTATCGGATAAAGGATCAATTTCCACCATCAACAGAAACTTGACTGAGATGGATCCCTAGAGATATCCAGGTCGAATTCCCTCCCGGGGGTCTGGCTGGGCGCAAAGAACGACATTTAGACATGTGCTACACCACATGTCTTTTTTTTATTTCAAAACAGTATAACGCTTAACTAAATCAGTTTCGCTCCGCCATTTTCCAAATCCAATCCAATTTCCGCTTGGAACAGTAGTTAGACCAATCAAAACAAGAATATAAATAATATGCTCATCTAAAAATGGGTGATGTTCTGGCGGAAGCGCACATAGCCAAATCAAGAACATAATCAAACTTAATTCATAACTTGCGAGCTTCACAGCAATACCAAGAATAAGAGCTAGTCCGCCTAATCCCAATCCAAGCATAAACAGCCAATCAGCAATCGGGCTTCCGGCAATTGATTGGAATATGCCCGCAAATGGACCAGATGTTCCATGCTCTAAAAATCCAGCAGTAGGGGAGGTTCCATTTAACCATGATTTGTCAGATGAAGTCGCAAAGCCAAGTCCAAAGAGTTTATCCAAAAATGCCCACAAGAAAATTAATCCTAGCCCTATTCTCAAGCTTGCCCAAATGTATTGTGTTTTTGTTATTTGCATATTATTTATTAAATATTTTTAATACTTCATCATGCACTATGCCATTTGTAGCAACAACAGTGGTCGTATCAACTGTTGGGTAGTTTCCTTCTAGGTCAGTAACTTTTCCGCCTGCTTCTTCTATAATAGTAATGCTAGGCGCAATGTCCCATATACTCACATGTGCCTCCACGATAATATCAATCTTGCCTTGTGCGAGCATATTAAAACTCCAAGAATCACCATAACCTCTAAATCCATTATGGGAAGTTTTATCACCAAGTTCTAAAAGCGGTTCAACTAGCTTTGATTTTTTAAAATAATGCAGTCCTCCATAAGTAGTGTAGTAATCATTAAGAGGTTTATTTGATACGCTTATTTTCTTATCGCCAAAAAAAGCACCTTTGCCTGTTTCTGCATAAAACATTTCGCCAGTTCCGGGCATATTGGAGACTCCAGCAATAAATTTGCCTTTGTGCAACAATCCAATCTGTGTTGCAAATAACGGAATGTTGTGTATAAAGTTTTTTGTTCCATCAATAAGATCGATTATCCAAATATATTCTGCATTTTCATCAGACGAACCAAATTCTTCACCTAAGAATCCATGATCTGGAAATTCTTTTTTAATTGTATCAATAATAATCTTTTCAGCGTTCTTATCAGCCACTGTAACTGGGGATAGATCATTTTTTATCTCAAACTCAATCTCACCATTGAAATAATCCATGATTCCTTTTTCTGATTTTTTGGCAGCTACGATAGCAGCTTCAAATGCATATAATATTCCTTTATTTAATATCTTTACAGTAATGATACTACCAGTACAGCCAATTCACAAGCAAAATTAAAAACAGCCTGACTAGTCTGACTGTTTTTAACGAGTTTAGAAAATTCTAGGTGTGTTGCTTAACAAGAGGCAATGTGATACCCAGTACAACTGCGAACTGCAGTGATGCTCCGAGCGCTACAACACCTGCCCCATCATCAATAAGGGTCCAGATATACGTTACAACCACACTTACAATAGCGGTTATAACGAAAGTAGTCACAATCTCTGTTAGAGTCTTTTTGTCGAACATTTTGTTTTCTCCTTTCTTTTTATTTTAATAAATACTAATATGTATATAATACCATATTTATGAAAAAGCTCCAAATCCAGATAGTCACATATAATAGCAAACAGCATCTCCAAGGGCTGTTTTTAGGTATACAAAAACAAGCTAATGTTGAGTATTCTGTGCTTGTAATTGATAATGCGTCAACAGACGAAACTGTTGATTTTATTAGACAAAACTACCCAAATGTAGATATTATAGAGAACAAAGAGAATAAAGGATTTGCTAGTGCTCATAATCAAGCATTTGAACTATCTGAGTCTACTTATGTGTTAGTGCTTAATCATGATGTTGAACTGCAAGAAAATTGTTTGTCTCAAATGATAAATGCCATAGACTCAAATGATCGCATTGCAGCAGTAATTCCAAAGACATATAAATCATTGCCAATAGCCAATAATTCTGGCATAATTGACGGGTTAGGCATA
>CAZXOU010000011.1:0-16144 GCA_964642355.1 uncultured Gammaproteobacteria bacterium | reverse complement strand
ATTTGAGGAAATGCAAAAAGAAGGGGAGCAAGGACGCCAAAAAATCAATCAATGGACAAGGCTTGCAACATTGCCCTTAGCTTTAATCCAAGCTTATGGATTAATTATATTTTTACAGAGAAGTGGCGGGCAAGCAGGGATGAACTTACTTGGAAATATGTCTATTTCGCAGATTGTTATGACAATGCTTGTTGTAACAGCAGGAACAGTGTTCTTGATGTGGTTAGGAGAACTTATTAGCGAACGTAGGGTAGGAAATGGAATTTCACTCTTAATCTTTGCTGGTATTGTGTCTGGTTTGCCAACTGCGTTATTGCGCGTATTTTCTACTTACGATCAATCTCAGTTAATTAATATTATTTTATTCGTAATCATAGCAATTGTAACAGTCGCAGGTGTTGTATTTATAACCGAGGGTCAGCGCAATATTCCTGTAACCTATGCCAAATTTGCAAGAGGAAACTCTCCAGGAGGAGGTGTGCAAAGCCATTTGCCTTTGCGTGTAAACCAAGCAGGAGTTATTCCTATTATCTTTGCAATTTCAATTGTGCTGTTTCCACCCTTACTTGCACAGTTTTTTACTGAATCATCAGTACCGATCATAGGGCAAGCTGCCAATTTTGTAATTGATATCTTTAATCCAAATGGAGTATTTTACGCTATTATTTATTTCTTGTTAGTGTTCGGATTTACGTATTTCTATACAGCAGTTATATTTAAGCCAGATCAGGTTTCAGAAAATTTACAAAGACAAGGTGGATTTATTCCTGGAATTAGGCCAGGTCAAGAAACAGCTTATTATCTTGCTACTGTCTCAAATCGGATTTTACTTGCCGGAGCTTTATTTTTAAGCACAATTGCTATTATGCCTATAATACTTCAGAATTTCACAGGCACTAATCTCGTGATCGGGGGCACGAGTTTACTGATTGTGGTCTCTGTAGTTATAGAGACAATGAAGCAAATAGACTCGCAGTTGGTTATGAGGGACTATGAAAAATTTTAGGTAGACATAAAAGACAGGCACAACCTGTCTTTTTAGATTCAAAAGTTCTTTAAACTTTTATTAAAGGGGAACTCGATGAAAAAGTATTATGGTGAGAAAAGTGGATTTGTCGTATTAGTGCTAGATTCAACAGAAGAAATACGCGACTACGGGGATGTTCCGCGTGACTTGCTGGTTGTCCATGAGTATGATTCTAATGGAGATTCGGTCATCGTAGATCAATGCCATGTTACTGCAGGTTCGGTTGTTGTGCTTGACACTGCAGAGGAAGCCTTTAGGGAGGTGTGGCACGATGAGTGGCTTGTACGTGAAAATGGGCAATTAACTATAAGAGTTCCCCTGCGTCATCTTGAAAATGGATTTCGTAGATGGTATAAAAAGATGTCTAAGCTTGATATTCAGTTAAGATTTGCGTTCTGGCGCAAATAAAAGAAAACCTGCCGAAAGAGTCTTTTCGACAGGTTTTTACTTTATTTTTTACTTAAATTATGGTAAATTCATCTCATATGACATCAAATAAACCAGTTATAATAATGCTTGGACCACAAGGAAGCGGTAAAGGAACACAAGGTAAAATGCTTGCTAAAAAGCTTGATATTCCATATTTGGAAACAGGTCAGCTTATGCGTGGTGAAATGAAAAAGGGCGGAAAGCGTGCTGATTTTATGTCTTCTATAATTAATAGCGGTGGCTTAATGCCAGATGACTTTACGAATGAGTTTATGAATGAAAAAATTAACGAAGCAAAGAAAACTGGTTTTGCAATGGATGGCTATCCAAGAAGAATTAGACAAGCTGAATTTTTAGATACCATTGTTAAGATTACACATGCTATATTAATAGAGATTCCAGATGAAGAAACAATTAAAAGAATTATGTTGCGCGCAGAAAAAGAAAACAGAATTGATGATACAAAAGAAGCAATCAAAAAGAGGCTTGGGTGGTATCACGAAGAAGTAGAACCTCTAAATAAGCGATATGAAAAGCAAGGGATTTTACATAAAATTGACGGCATACCTAGTATAGAAGAAGTAGAAAAATCAGTTTGGGAGATTTTTCAGTAGTTTTATGAAGCCAAAGTCAAAAGAAGAAATAGAAATTTTAGCAGAGGGTGGGCATAAGCTTGCTGAAATTTTAAAAGAGCTGGTCAAAAAATGCGATGTTGGTGTAACTGCAAAGGAACTTGATGATCATGCGGAGAATCGCATCAAAGCCGCAGGAGGTACACCGTCATTCAAAGGATTTGGAAGTGCAGGACAAGAATTTCCAAATGCGATTTGTGTTTCTCCAAATTCTATGGTTGTGCATGGAATTCCTTATAAGGAACTAGAATTCAAAAACGGCGACCTAATTGGTGTTGATATAGGTATGAAGTATAAAGGGCTATTTACAGATCATGCTGTTACAGTGGCAGTTGGGGACGCTTCAGAAGAGGATCAAAAACTTCTTGATGTAACTCGCCAATGTTTGGACATTGGTATTAAGGAATCTCGAGTAGGCAATAAATTGGGAGATATTGGATATGCGGTGCAAGCTTATGCAGAGAAACAAGGATATGGAGTTGTAAGAAGATTAACTGGACATGCAGTTGGATATGATGTTCATGAAGAGCCTAGAATTCCTAATTATGGTAAGTCTGGCACCGGAGAAGAATTAGTTGAAGGCGCAGTACTTGCAATAGAGCCTATGATAGTATTAGGAGGCCATGATATAAAAACATCAGATGATGGTTGGGGAGTAGAAACAGCAGATGGAACAATGTCCGCGCATTTTGAACACACAATTGCAGTTACAAAAGACGGCCCTAGAATTTTGACCATATGAATTATCTAGGAATAGACTATGGAAAATCAAAAATTGGACTTTCTTCGGCAAAAGAAGGTGTTAAAGTTGCAACTCCAATGAGTGTGGTCGCAGATGTTAGCGACGTCAAAAAGGCTGTAAACGAGGAATCAATTGATGAGATTGTGGTTGGGTATCCTTTGTCTTTGTCTGGAGAAGAGGGAAATCAAACAAAAGAAGTTGATGAGTTTATAAAGCAATTAGAGTCATTAAAAAAGCCAATACATAAGCAAGATGAGCGTTTTTCTACCAGATCAGCAGTAGGGAAAAGAGATGATGACGCTTCTTCTGCAACGCTAATTTTGCAGACTTATTTAGACAAAGTAATGTCTTAATTTGATATGTTTTATTTAATAGTTTTTTTTCTGGTAGTAGTAGTGAGTTGGGTTGTGACCGTTGGGGTAAAAAATATTGCACATAAGTTCGGAATTGTTGACGAACCCTCGGAACCCAGAAAAATTCATACTAAACCAATTGCGCTTTTGGGAGGGGTTGGAATATTTGTATCCTTTTGGCTTGTTATTGGAGGAATCGTACTATTCACAGATATTTTGCCAGCGAGGTATATTAGCTCCCAGTTTTTGTGGGGGCTATTTTTGGCTGGGCTTGTAATTATGTCAGGTGGATTTATTGATGATAAATTTAACCTTAAAGCGCGGTATCTTTTAATTGCTCCTATTATTGCAGTGCTAGTTGTAATTGGATCTGGTATGGGTATGGAATTTGTAAGTAATCCGATTGGACCTGGATTACTTCATTTAGATAATTTGCAATGGGATTTATTTAATATTTCTGGTAGGGTAATTACTTTTGTTCTGCTTGCAGATATTTTTACGTTTATATGGCTAATGGGCACAATGTTTACAACAAAGCTTTTAGATGGATTAGATGGTTTAGTTTCTGGGATCACCACAATTGGTGCATTTATTATTTTTGTACTTTCTTTAACAGATAAAACCTTTCAGCCAGATGTTGCATTGCTCGCAATTGTTCTGGCAGGAGCTAGTCTTGGATTTTTATTTTGGAATGCATATCCTGCTAAAATATTTCTTGGAGAAGGTGGGAGTGTTTGGGTTGGATTTATGCTTGGAGTTTTAGCTATAATTTCTGGCGGTAAAATTGCGACCGCTTTACTTGTAATGGGAATGCCTATATTAGATGTTGTGTGGGTAATTTTGCGAAGAATATTTGTTGATAAAAAATCTCCAGCCTTAGGAGACGATAAACACCTTCATTTTAGATTGCTTACCGCAGGTTTAACTCATCGTAAAAGCGTAATTACACTCTGGGGGTTATCAGCTTTGTTTGGAGTAGCGTCTTTATTTTTCTTAACTCAAGGTAAAGTATATTTGCTAGTTGCTCTATTATTTGTAATGATTGTATTAGCTATATGGTCAAGCAAGCGATCAAAATTATTGGGATCAGTTTCGTAGTTTTTTGGATTATATCCGCAGGTATTTTTTTTATGAGAGCCCATCAATTAGTAAATCCAGAAACACCAGAATCAAAAAATATCACAGTTGGTGGTATTGTAGTTAGTGTTGAAATTGCAGACACTGTACCACTGCAAATGAAAGGCCTTTCTAATAGAAAAAGTTTAGCAGAAAATAATGGAATGTTATTTGTATATCAAGATGAAATTATACGTGATTTTTGGATGAAAGATATGGAAATTCCTTTGGACGTTATTTGGATTGCAGAAGGGGTTGTTGTTGGTTTTCAGGAAAATATTCCTTATCAATCTGATGACGGTTCTGTGGTGCGTTTTAAATCAGACAAGCCAGCAGATCAGGTTTTAGAGGTAAATGCAGGCTGGATAGATAAAAACAATATAGAAACAGGTAATACAGTTGACATAAAAGAAGATTAAAGATATACTATTATTTATTCAATTATTATAAGACTATGATTGCAGTTATAAAAACAGGCGGAAAACAGTATAAAGTAAAAGAGGGTGATACTCTAAAAGTAGAAAAACTTGATGTGGAAAAGGATAAAACCTTTGATATAAATCATGTGCTTTTGATTTCAGATGAAAAAGGTGAGGATGTAAAAATCGGCACTCCAACTATTGAAGGTGCAAAAGTAACTGCAAAAGTTTTAGAGCAGGGAAGAGATAAAAAGATTGATGTTATAAAATACAAGCGCAAAGTTCGATACAGAAAGAAGTATGGTCATCGTCAAGCATATACAGAATTGAAGATAGAAAAAATTACAGCTTAATAATAAAACAGGGCATATGCCCTGTTTTAGATTTCTCTACGACCCTCAAGCGCGTTGCTCAAAGTTACACTATCAGCGTACTCCATATCACTGCCCATTGGCAAGCCTTTTCCAATACGAGTGATTGAGATGGGATGTTTCTTTAATAATCTAGCTAAATATAGTGCTGTTGTTTCGCCTTCATTGTTTGCATCTAATCCTAAAATAATTTCTTTGATAGATGGATCAGATTGTCCAATGCGTTGTTCTAGTTCACGAATGCGAATGTCATTTGGCGTAATGCCCTCTAAAGGATTAATATTATGTCCTAATACATGATACACTCCGCGGAAGTTATGTGTGGCTTCAAGCGCTAACAAATCAAGAGGATCTGCAACTACACAGATTGTTGTTTGGTCTCTGCGTGGATTAGAACAGATTTCACAAGGATCTGTATCTGTAAAGTTTTGGCATTTAGAGCAAAGTTGAACATTATCTGCTAAATGCGAAAGCGCTCCTCCAAAATCGTGTAAATCCTTTGGAGCTCTGCGCAATAAAAAAAATACCAACTTTTCAGCGGTCTTAGGTCCAATTCCAGGAAGCGTGGTAAAGTGATCTACCAGATTTTGTATTGATGGTGGAAGCGAACTCATGCCATTAAGATTTATCTCCTCCTCCTAATCCAAATTGATCCATACCTCCCATTGATTGCATTTTTTGAGCCATTACTTTTTTTGTTTTTTCTATTGCAGATGTGTTTGCGTCTTTAATAGCTTTTTCTAAGTCTTGTTTTTTTTCGGGAGAAAGCAAGTCAGAGGATACATCAATATTAGTAATTTCTTGATTACCATCCATTACAATTTTAACTCCACCTTTTTCTACCTCAACAGTTTCTTCTTTAAGGGCATTTTGCAAGGTTTTTGCTTGGGAGCGTAAATCTTTAAATTGTTTTAACTTATTAAACATATAAGTATATTATACCTACATTGCAGGTACGTCAACCGCTTCTGCGGGTGACACGGAAGGTGGTGGAGGTGTATTCATTGGCGGTGGTGGAGGTGATGCGGGCGGGGGAGGTGGCTCTGAATCACCTGGAATTTGATTTTTTTTGCTAAGATTTTGGAAACTTACCAAGCGTTCATTCCAAAATAGCTTAACCATTCCCGTTGGTCCGTTTCTATGCTTTGCAATATGAATTTCTGCAATAGTTTTTTCTTCTTGCGAAAGCTCATCTATGTGATATTTTCTATCTGCGCTTTTTCTATAAATAAACATCACAATATCAGCATCTTGCTCAATGGAACCTGATTCTCTTAAATGTGATAGCCTTGGTATTGCGGCGCCTTGTTGTTGTTCTACTGCACGAGATAGCTGGGAAAGCGCTACTACAGGAATATTAAGTTCACGCGCTATAGATTTTAGGGCTCTCGAAATTTCTGAAATTTCTTGTACTCTATTATCTCCACTACTACTCCTGCCTTCCATAAGCTGAAGATAGTCTACAATAATACAATCTAGTCCTTGTTCCATATGCAGTCTGCGAGCCTTGGTTCTAATTTCCATAATATTAGCACTTGCTGCATCATCTATGTATATTTTAGCTTCTGAAAGTTCTCCCATTGCATGTCCAATTCTAGGAAAGTCATCATGATTTTTTGATTGAGAAAGTTGGCCTGTTCTCATTCGCCAAAGCTCAACTCCTGCTTGCGTACAAAGCAATCTATCAACTAATTGCTCTTTAGACATTTCTAAGCTAAATAATCCAACTGATTTTTTTTCTTGCACTGCAATGTGGCGCGCCATATCAAGTGCTAAAGATGTTTTACCTACAGATGGGCGGGCCGCTATAATTACTAGGTCTGAATTTTGAAGTCCAGAAAGCTTGTCATCTAAATCTGCAAAGCCAGTAGAAATACCTCGTAATTTTCCATCACCTTGGTGTAGTTTTTCAATTCTCTCGAAGGTCTCATGCAAAACAGATTTAATGCTTATAAAATTCTGTCGTAAAGATCTTTGCGATATGCTAAACAGTTTTTGTTCTGCTTGATCTAGCAAAGAATCAACATCATCTGATTCATCATATCCAAGTTGAGTTATCTCGTGTGAAGCATATAAAAGATTTCGCAACGTAGATTTTTTTCTAACGATCTGTGCATAGTGAACCACGTTAGCCGCGCTTGGAACTGCGTTTGTTAGGTCAGCAAGATATGTTCTTCCTCCTACAAGTTCTAGATGATTTTTTTCTTCTAAGTTATTAGAAAGAGAAAGCAAATCTATTGGCTCGCGTTTATCAAATAAATCTAAAATGCCTTGCAATATTATTTTGTGAGTGTCTTTGTAAAAATCTTCCGGTGCCAAAATATCGCCAATTTTAATTATGGCGTTTTGATCTAATAAAAGCGAGCCAAGAACTGATTGTTCTGCTTCTAAATTCTGCGGAGGTAGTTTTTCTATTGATTCTTTATTTTGTGTTTGTTCTGGCATGTTTAGTTATTGTAACGCGATTTAGACAATAAAAAAATGCCCACACAATACACAGGAGATGCACAGGCAATAGTTTATATTAATTGCAGTATTCTTTGTTGCTCAAGTTCCACAACCTCACCATCATATTGTCCAGAATGCGCTGTAGAACCCTCGTAAGAAGGTTTTTTTTCATCTAAATGCAAAGATACTTCCATCATTACTCCTGGATCCTCTTTGTTGATATATACGTGAAAGCGGGGATAGTCTGCTCCTGCTAAGCGTTTGGTGAATGATATTTCACCTTTTCTATTTTGTTGCATAGCATATCCTGCGCTACGCATTACATTACGGGAGTGAGATGAAGGATTTTCTATAATAAAATTCATATTAAATTAATTGTAGTATATTTAATGTAAAAAAAACAGGGTCTGTCAAAAAACGACAAACCCTGTGACATATTACAACATGTCCCTTACCAAAAGAAATGGATTATTCACAACCTCCGAAGGCTCAATATAGCAACTCTTGTGACACCTATCATTACACATTGGCAATGGTCCATGCTCGTTTATTACCTATTTGTAGAGCTTTAGCGTAGTTGCCAATTTTAAGAAGATTTGCAGCCACTGTATCTAATGGCTGGCACGGATAAAACAAATCCCCATTTGGGTAGATATGGGGTGTAAGAGTAGGGTAGCAATCAAACCGTTCAAAAGTTCTTATTTTTTTCAAGAACGCCGTACTTCCGAAAATTCTTTTTTTCTTTTTCTTGGCCTTAATTAAATCATTAATGAGTTCTTGGTATTCAGGACTATTTTGTAGCTCTTGGTTGATTTGCCCATCTTCCAACTCTGCTGGGACAACAGCGAACTTAATTTCATGCCCAAGGCAAAAATTTAATACTTTTCTAGCCTGTGGAATGGTCTGTGGGGTAACAACGCAATTAACTGTCATGGAAAATCCTTTTTCCTTTTGAAGTGTTGGATTATCTGACATATCATAGCTTGCCACCAGATTTGTCAGATAATCCAACACTTCCATTCTTCTATCAATCAAGTGCATATTAGTGTTGATGGTGATGGAACTAAACCCCATCTCTTTTGCTGCTTTCAAGATTTCTACAATATCTTTTCTGAACAGTGGCTCACCGCCGGTGAAATAAATTGCAGTTGCGTCCTTTCTTATTATTCTGAGCAATTTAATCATATCTTCGGTGTTCAGATCATCTGTATAATTCTTCGTATCTCCTCTTTGGAAAAACCCGCAGTAAGAACACTGAAAATGACATCGTAGATTTGTGTACAAAACAAAAAATAACGGCTTAAGATTGCCAGTTCGTCGAAATGTTACTGCAAAAAAATTGTACAAGTAGTTCCATACCATCCTGAACGACAACTCTTTTAGCATGGATATTTTCTCCTTATATTGTTAGGGGGCGATTTTGAAAATAGGTGCGAGCTTGGTAAAATAGAGACACTGTTAAGTTCCTTACTGGTGCGCCGTGAGGGATTTGAACCCCCGACCATCTCCTTAAAAGGGAGCTGCTCTACCAACTGAGCTAACGGCGCCTATAACGTGATTACGATACCAAATATTATCATTTTTGACAAGACTATTGGAAAATCGGTATACTATAATACAAATGTCAGAGAAAAAAATAAAAAAAATTGAAGATGTTAAAAAAGTACCCACATCATCCAAAAAGACAGATTGGTATAATTTAGATTTGGGTGAAGTTGCTAAAAAACTTGGAATAACTAAGCATGGATTAAGTCAAAAGCAAATAAAAGATCGATTAGATCAGCATGGCTTAAATATACTTCCAGAAGAACCGCTAACATCATCAATTGTATTATTTCTAAAACAGTTTCAAAGCTCTTTAACCTATATTTTGATTATTGCAGCTATTATTAGTTTTGTAATAGGGGAACATATAGATGCTTATGTTATTATGGCAGCGGTTGCGATAAACGTGATAGTGGGATTTTTTCAGGAATTCAAAGCTCAAAAAGCATTGGCTTCTCTTAAAAAAATTGTGGCGCATAAAGTGTGGGTTATTCGTGAGGAGCAGGAAAGAGAGATTGAATCTAAAGATCTTGTACCTGGGGATATTGTCGTTCTAACCGAAGGCGTAAAGATATCAGCAGACGGCAGATTGTTTGAGGCAGAACATTTTAAAGTAAACGAAGCAGCCTTAACAGGAGAAAGTGAGCATGTAGAAAAAATTACAAGCAGTTTGGGCGGAGAACTGGTCCCAGCTGATCAGCATAATATGGTATTTACCGGAACAGTGGTAACGCAGGGCCATGGTAGATTTTTTGTAACTAAAACGGGAATTAATACAGAAATTGGTAAAATAGCAGCTCTTGTAAAAGAAACCAAAGAAGTTCGTACGCCCTTGCAGAAAAAGCTAGACACTTTTTCCAAAAAATTAGGATTATTGGTACTTGCGCTTTCCGCTGTTTTGCTTGTTGTTGGATTATTATATGGCCGTGGCTTGGGGGAGATGTTTGTTACCGCTGTAGCAGTAGCAGTTGCTGCAATACCGGAGGGGCTTGTAGTAGGAGTTACGGTTATTTTAGCCATAGGAATGCAGAGGATACTAAAAAAGAAGTCACTTGTGCGTAAACTTGTTGCAGCAGAAACACTTGGATCAACCAATGTTATTTGTGCTGATAAAACTGGCACCGTTACCTTGGGTGAAATGAGGGTGGTGAAGATGGTAACCGCGCATCCAGGAGATGATGAAAAGAGCGAACAAGAAATTAAAAAGCTAAACCAAATTGCTGTGTATTGCAATAATGCAGTAATTGCTTCTGCAGAAGCGCAAAAATCAACCGAAAAAGAAGAACTAAGAAATCAAATTGTAGTTGGTAGTCCAACAGAAAAAGCTTTATTACTTTCTGCAATTGATGGAGAATTTAAAGAGTCTCAATTACACGAACCACGTCCTCGTTTAGATGAGATTCCATTTACTTCAAAGCATAAGTTTATGGCAAGCTTGAATATGTGGACAAAAAATCAGCATATTGTTTATCTAAAAGGAGCTCCAGAAAAGATTCTTAAAATGTGCGATCATTATCAAGCAGGTAGGACTACCAGAAAGCTAGATGAAAAAAAACGAAAAGAATTTTTAAAGCTTTACGAAAAATTATCTAAGCAAGGCCTACGAATTTTAGCAGGCGCATACAAAGGCGTGGCAGAAACCAAAACAAGCTTTGATGAGTTGCATGATTACAATGAAGACGCAATTTTTGTTGGTTTTTGGGGGATAAAAGATCCTCTGCGTCCAGAGGCCGAAGAAACTATAAAATTAACTCATAAGGCAGGCATACGCACAATTATAATTACTGGTGATAATAGGCATACAGCAATAGCCATTGCAAATGAATTGGGGGTAAATCCAAAACTAGATGAGGTAATTGATGGAGCAGAGCTTGCTAGCATATCTGCTCCGGAGCTTGGTAAAATTGTAAAACATGTAAAAGTATTCTCCAGAACAACTCCAGAGGACAAACTCAGAATTGTGGCTGCATTGCAATCTAATGGAGATGTGGTTGGTATGACTGGAGACGGAGTAAACGATGCTCCAGCTTTGGCTAAGGCGGATATTGGAGTTGCACTTGGAAGCGGAACAGATGTAGCAAAAGAAACTGCTGACATGATTGTTTTGGATAATAATTTTTCAACAATTGTTGCAGCAGTAAAACAAGGAAGAGTCATTTTTGATAATATACGCAAGGTAACTTTGTATCTTTTGTCTGATGGATTTTCTGAAATGATATTGATTATGGGCGGTTTATTGTTGGGAATGCCTTTGGTTCTGTTGCCTGCGCAAATTCTATGGATTAATTTAGTTACAGATGGATTGCCTCATTTGGCCTTAACTCAAGAGCCAGAAGAACCAGAGATTATGAGCGATGATCCACATAAGCGCGGAGCGCCTATATTGGATTTTGAGCGCAAGTTTCTTATATTTTTTATCAGCATCATTACAGCTGTTTCTACATTAGCATTATTTTATATTATGCTTAAAACTACTGGTGATTTAGAAAAGGCTAGAACCATCGCATTTGTAACATTAGGTATTGATTCTTTACTATATGTGTTCTCAGTACGAAGTGTGAGGCATTCTATTTTTGAATCCAACATATTAAGAAATAAGTGGCTTTTGCTTGCTGTGGTTGGAGGATTTATTATTCAAGTTCTTGGTGTGTACACTCCGTTTTTGCAGAACGTATTGCGTACGGTTCCTTTGACTATGGTTGAATGGTTTATCATTCTTTCGGTGTGTTTGTGGGTAATTGGTTTGATAGAAGTGGTAAAGCATTATTTTATTTCTCAACGGCGGACTGCTCGATAACTCATGTTAAGTATTATCGTACCCAAGAGGCGCAATCGATTGCATTACATAAAGCACAAAGAGCTGGCTCGTGCGTATATTAATAACAAGCTTTTATACTTTAACCAGTTTTACGGTTTTACTTACAATAGGGTAAGTATTAAAAACCACAAATCAAGGTGGGGCTCGTGTAGCTCTAAAGGTAATCTTAATTTTAATTATAAGATTATTTTTTTACCAGAAAATGCGTTTGACTATATTATCGTTCATGAGTTGTGTCATTTAAAAGAGCTTAACCACTCAAAGCGTTTTTGGGATTTGGTAGCAAAGGCTACCCCAAATTACAAAGACATCAGAAAACAACTAAAGGACCATATCAGCTGATGTCTTGTATTTAGTAAAAAATACTATATACTGTGCACATTGTGGAAAAGAAAATATATACAAGTAAATCAAATCAAATTGAGTATTTTGTTAAGGGCGATAATCCTGAACTTTTGATTGTGTCTGGCATTCATGGAGACGAGTTTCGCGTAATTGAATCTGTTCAAAGAGCAGTTGATAAATATCAAAATGAACTTCGCGATTTTTTATATATTTCCCAAGCATCTCCTACTGCTATTAAAGCTGGAGAGAGGCATAGTGCTTGCGGAATGGATATGAACCGTTGTTTTGTTGAGAAATGTAGATGCAACGAAGCTCGCACAATAATGCAGTTGCTAGAAGAAATGAAAATAAACCAATGTCTCTCGTTTCACGAAGATCTTGAACATCCTTGTTTTTATATGTATGATAGTGGAGACATGAGCGAAGAAGAATGTTTGGAGAGATTACGTAAAGATGTTACATCTCTTGGTGTGGATTTGCTTAATGATGTTGATGATAAAGATGACGAGCACTTGGGTTTCTCATTTGTGGATGGATATGCAGCGAACATTCCAAATGCAGATGGCAAGCCAGTTGGTCCATTGGAGGCATGGCTTATAAAACAAAAAATTGTTGATAGAGTTTATGGTATTGAAGTTCCATGTAGTCTGGATAAAATCACTAAAGATAAGCTAGTTGAGAAAGTATTATACAACTTAGTTATTTGTTAAAATTATGATATATGAAAATTACAAAACTTGGGCATTGCTGCCTTGTCATCGAAGTCAATGGATTACGAATTTTAACTGATCCCGGAATGTGGACTGTTGAGGAACACAAAACAGTAAAAGATATTGATGTCGTTCTGATCACACATGATCATGCAGATCACATTCATCTTGAATCTTTACAAGAGATTGTTTCTAACAATCCTAATGCAAAAGTATATACTAATAGTGGAGTTGGTAAATCTTTAAGCGAAGAAGGAATTTTGTTTGAGACTTTAGAGGGCACATCAAAAATTAGCATCAAGGATATTGAGCTAGAGGCATTTGATTGCGATCACGAAGCAATTTATCCGAGCATTGATCTACCGCAGAATACAGGCTACTGGATTGCGAAAGATTTGTTTTATCCAGGAGATTCATTAACTAATCCAGGAAGACCAGTAAATGTACTTGCATTGCCAGTTGCTGGGCCTTGGATGACAATCGGACAAGGTCTTGATTATGCCAAAGATGTAAGGCCTAAAAAGTGTTTTCCTGTACATGATGGATTTGTAAAAGAGGAAATGTTTCAGCTTTATCATGGATTGCCTAAAAAAGTCCTTGCGGAAGTTGGGATTGAGTTTATTCCAATGAAAGCAGAAGAATCGCATGACTTTTAATTTTATATATGATATAATTATCTTTGATGAATAATAAAAATACATGTTTAAATATAACAAAAAAGATTTAGATAAACCTACAACTGGTCGAGACTTACGCGAACTTGCCGACGGCATGGCAGAAATTTTTGCGACTAAAGGCGAGTTTAAAGATTACATTGATAAGGCATTTAAGACATTTGCAACCAAAGAGGATGTTCGCAGTATCGTAGAAGCATCAGAAAAGCGCATCATTGCAAGCAATAATAAGACGGTTAAGAGTAATGATGAAGTGGCGCACGAAGTCAAAACAATGCGCGAGGAACAAAGTGCACATAGTGGCAATCATAAAGATATTGTAGATACTGCACAAAACCATGAGCGAAGAATTAAACAATTAGAAGCTCATGCTAATATTTAAAATTAATTAAATTTATACATGTGGCTCCAGAACAAGAACCAAAACAAGCGCAAGAAAACGAAGCTTTTGAGGCTCCATTAACCAAAGAAGAGCAGGCCTCAATTGATGCAACCAGAACAAAAGATGGGTTAAATTATTGGAGGAAAGGCGATTTGAAATATGCTCGAGAGAATTTAAACGAATCTGGTTATTTTGATCTTCCAGAAAACAATGGCAAAAGAGAGAAGCTTGATGAAGCAATTTTACAACATGATAAAAAAGTCCAACAAGGATTGACAGAAGAAGATTCATCTGATGTAGATAATAAAGAACGATGGAGACAGGCTGGTGAATCCCATGGTCGTGCGGCTCGAAAAAAGATGGAGGAAGAAGGTGGTAAATAGTATCCACACGATATAAAAAAGCAAGGTAAATAACCTTGCTTTTTTGGTGCAAAATTAGTAGAATAATGCTATGTACAGAACACATACGTGCGGAGAACTCCGCGAAAAAGACAAAGAAAAAGAAGTGGAATTAGCTGGCTGGGTAGCAACACGCCGTGATCACGGAGGGGTTATTTTTATTGATCTTCGCGACAGATATGGCATAACACAAATTACTTTTGATCCAAAAAGAAGCAAAAAAGCAATGAAGCTAGCTGACACACTGCGAAGTGAATTTGTTATTCAAGTCAAAGGAAAAGTAAATGCACGTCCAAAGGATATGGTAAACAAGAAAATGGACACAGGAGAGATAGAAATTGATGGCCAAGAGCTCACAATCCTAAACGAATCAAAAACGCCTCCATTTGAAATAGGGGACCAATCTCAAGAAATTAACGAAGAACTTCGCTTGAAATATCGGTATTTGGATTTGCGTAATCCAAGGATGTTAGAAAATCTTCAATTCAGAAACGAAGTGGTTTCATATATCAGAGGATATATGGAAGACAATGGATTTATAAATATAGACACTCCAATTTTAACTTCATCTTCTCCAGAGGGAGCACGTGATTATTTAGTGCCATCTCGAATTCATCCAGGAAAGTTTTATGCGCTTCCGCAAGCTCCACAAATGTTTAAACAACTTTTAATGGTTGCTGGTGTAGATAAGTATTATCAAATAGCCCCATGTTTTAGAGATGAAGATGCGCGGGCAGATAGGTCTCCTGGAGAATTTTATCAGCTTGATTTGGAAATGTCTTTTGTGGAGCAAGAGGATGTTTTTCAAGCTATGGAGCCGTTGTTTGTGGGACTCGCAAAAGATGTTGCTAAAAAAGATATTACAGAAACTCCTTTCCCAAGAATTCCATATCAAGAAGCTATTGATAAATATGGCAGTGATAAACCAGACCTCAGATTTGAATTAGAATTATTTGATATCACAGACATTGCAAAAGAAAGTGAATTTAAAGTATTTAAAGATGCGGAATTGGTAAAAGGAATTGTATATCCAAAGGGTGAATCAATGTCCAGAAGAGATATTGATGTGTTAACTGAATTTGCAAAAGAGTTAGGCGCAAAAGGTTTGGCATATATGAAAGTTACAGATAAAGGTCTTGATTCAAATATCGTTAAATTTTTTAGTGATAAACAGCAAAAGCAAATTCTAAAAGAGTCTGGCGCCAAGAAAGGCGATATGCTTTTCTTTGTGGCGGATAAAAAATCAACTACATATGATGTGATGGGAGAGCTTAGGTTAGAAATTGCTAATCGCCTTAATCTTCGCGACCCAGACAAGGTCGCATATTGCTGGATTGTTGATTTCCCAATGTACGAGAAGGATGAAAAAACAGGTAAGCTAGATTTTGGACATAATCCTTTCTCAATGCCACAAGGAGGAATGAAGTCATTAGAAGAAAAAGAGCCTTTGGACATTATGGCTCATCAGTACGATATTGTTGCAAACGGAATAGAGTTATCATCAGGAGCTGTACGGAACTATAATCCAGGTATTTTAGTAAAAGCATTTGAGATTGTAGGATATGATGAAAAAGAAATTAAAGAACGATTTGCGGGCTTGTATGAGGCATTCCAATATGGCGCGCCTCCTCATGCTGGATTTGCTCCTGGAATAGAGCGCATTGTTATGGTTCTAAAAAATACTAAAAATATACGCGAAGTAGTTGCATTCCCTAAGAACCAAAAAGCAGAA
>CAZXOU010000010.1:0-16222 GCA_964642355.1 uncultured Gammaproteobacteria bacterium | reverse complement strand
AATCCAAATACTTTTGACCAAAATTTATTCATCGCTAAGATGCGTTCTAGAACATTACCCCAAACAATTGCGTTAACTCCATAATACAAGCCCAAACCTATTACACCAACCAAAAAAATATGCCAGCTTGTCCAGTTGAAATATAAAAGCGAGACTGACGTTATAAGTACTATTAATTGTATTACAGATCGTTTCATTAACCAGAATAATAGCTAATTTTAACTAAAAAAACAACCGAGTCTTGTGATTCATTAGACCCGGCTGAGATTAAAAGGCTCCATTTACATCTCCTTAGTTTAAATGTGTGACTCTTAAGTGTGCCTCGACTATAGCAAGGACTAGACGTTGGTTTGATACCTTGTCTTTATGTATCCACTTAAACAACAAACAATCTAGCTCATCTTCCTGTTCGTGCGTTAACTTGTCTTTGCCTATAATTACGTCACGTAGCAAATTAATCAACATCGCACGATATATGTCACTTCGTGTTAGGATGGAATTTTCTTGGCCAGATAAAGACATGTTTCCTCCCCCAAATGAAATACTGTACTTTAAACCGATTTTAGTAGATTTACCCCTACCATTTCTAAGGAGTATTTCTCCTGTATACGATCTCGTGCATCTTTTCCCATTTCCCTCCTCTCGTGGGAATTGTTAAGAACAAATGTAATTTTTTCTGATAATTGTTTGTAATCTTTTGGCTCTATAGAAAATCCAGATACACCATTTTCAAATACAGACCAAACACCAGGTAAATTTGATGCTATTACTGGTGTTCCACATGCCATTGACTCTACTAAGACTATACCAAATGCCTCAGATTGGTCAATTGAAGGCAAAACAGTAACACTTGCACGTTGATATAGTTTGACTAGTTCTTCATCAGAAACACCACCAGCAAAAGTAACCCTATCCCTAACTCTGTGTTCACTTGCCAATTGTTTGTAATGCTCAATAAGTTCTCCCTTTCCAGTAATTACAAGTTTGGCGCGATCTTCTACATGTGAAAATGCTTTAATCAAATATCCCACCCCCTTGAAATAATGAGCATTATCTAATGCACCAACAAACAAAACCATATTCTCATTTGGCTGAGTATCTGGTGGATGAAATCGTTCAGTGTCAACACCTATTGGCAGGACTTTAAACTTTGGATTGTCACTATCCCAATATTTTCCAAGATTAGAATGTGTTGCATAGTCGCTTGATGAAGCTAGTACAACATCACTAGCTTTGGCAATTTTCGGCAAAAAGAATTTAGTTGCATACTTAAATAATAATCCTTTTAGCCCTCCCCCAACCACATCCATATGATAGTAAGTTACAAGCTTAAATCCGTATTTCTTTTTTGCGTCATACACTGCGCGCATACCACCAAAGAATGGATATTCTAAAATTACTGTATCAAAGTCTTTTAACTTTGATGTTAAAGATGGTATCCATGCTGCATTGCCATATTTAATAACAGGCTTAACTCGCTCTAGCTTATAAACACGATCATCATCAGACTTTTCTTGCCCATAATCTGGAGTAAAAACCGTCACATCTTGCGCGCGCTCTGAAAGTAACCCCGCATGTTGCTGGGCTACAGTTCCAATGCCACCACGATATGGCGGAAAAACTGCTGTGATAATTGCTATTTTCTTTTTCATGTTAGAGAACTCCTTATTTTATTATCCTAAAATAAAATCTTAGCATTGGATTAACTATCTGATCTAGAACAGGATTATCAACTTCTGACATTTTTAATTCAATATCCATGTGCTTCATAATCTCTTTATCATCTACTTTTCTATTTAACTGAACTCGCCATCTTCGTGATAGAATTCTAAATAGATTTAACCAAATCCAAATATAACTTTTTAATTTATACCAAAGCCATCCAGACATTGTGCTATATAATATCATCATAAATTCTATTACAAGTAATATTGGACCAAGCATTAATAAAGTTCCCAAGGAATAATTCTGCAATAAAACGGCCCAGCGATTTCTTTCTGTCCAATAGAACATTTCTTTATTTCGATTAAACTCATAATAATGATAACACACAGCTTTTGGTGCTATCATAATTTTGTATCCTGCGAGCCTTGCTCTCCAGCAAATATCTAAATCTTCGTGATACATAAAAAACTTTTCATCTAGCAAGCCTACCTGCTCAATGACTTCACGCTTGATGAGCATGCATGCCCCTGAAGAATACCCTATTTCAAAAGGTTCTTTGTCTTTCCAATCACTCACCTGATCTCTATAATGTTTTACAAATCCAAAACCAAGATAATGCATTGCATTACACATATTATTGGTTAATGATCGTTCATTACCCAAAACTAACATTCCTTGTGTAACTCCGACATGATCCTGACTTCCTACTTTAATGATCTGCGATAAAAAGTCTGGCTCAAGTTCTGTGTCTTGATTCAAAAGCAAAACATATTCGTATTTATGACGTATAGCCTCTTTGATTGCAACATTATTTCCTCCCACAAAACCCTTGTTCTCGTGCAGTTTGATTAAATCTACTTGAGGAAACGACTTTTCCACAACTGAAACACTGTCATCTGTAGATGAGTTGTCCACAACTATGACATCAAACTTGCCCTCATACTCATTTGCAAAAACAGATTGCAAACACTTCGCAATCCATTTCTCTCCATTATAAGCAACTACGATGATTGCAATACTATTTTTCATGTTTGTCTTTTAAAGCCATATGGCGAATGACTTTTGTAATATCGCGCTCTATGCGTTCTATGTGAACAAATAATCTAAAAATAAGATAAAAAGCTAATCCAACCGCAATATATACCACCAAATCAATTCCTGTTGCAGTTTGCAATCCAATGTAAGATGCCACCTTATCCGCAATTTGCGGATATAACACAACTATAGCAACTGCAAACCAAAGCACGCCCCAAAGAACTGCTTCTTTGAAAGTTATTTCTTTTCTTTTTAGCTTGCTGCCTACGCGTGTAATCAAGAACAGCACAACAACAATTGTAATAATTTGAATTAACATATTATTTAATTACTTTGCCCCACAAAAATCTTACACCTACAAGAATCTTTTTTATGTTACTTTCTCCTTTTGATTGCGAATAATCAGTATACTTGATTGTGACTGGCACTTCTACGATCTTTAGTTTGTGTTCTGCGATCTGATCAATTACTTCTGAAGCATATGACATTCCATCTTGCCTGCATTGTATGACGACGAGCGCCCTGCGCGAGAAAGCACGAAATCCATTGTGTGCATCAGTTAACTTAATGCTAGAAAATATCCAAGTGAACAAAACCGCAAACTTGATAAGTACTTTGCGGATAATTGGGAGAGATTCATGATTTGAGAGAAAGCGCGAACCAATTACCACATCAGCATTGCCGCTTTGAATCGGAGCAATCATGTCTTTGATTTCTTGGGCATTATGCTGGCCATCTCCATCAAAATGGATGATGACATCATATCCATTTCGCAATGCATATAGATTTCCAGTTTGCAATGCAGCCCCATACCCTCTATTTACAAAATGACGCAGTACTACAGCCCCTGCGCGATAGGCAACTTGAGCAGTAGAATCACTAGATCCATCATCAACAACCACAACTTTATAACCTAAATTTTTCACTATTTGAGTAATGTGAAATATCTTTTTAGCCTCATTATAAGCAGGAATAATAACTATATTCATATTACCCCCTACCTACTCCTTCGTATATAAACTTCATCCTCTTCATTTCATCTTTCTCAAGTAAATTTCTTCCATCGATAACCAAGGGCTTTCGCATTAAATCTTTTATGCCTGGCCAATCAAGATCTTTGAAATCAGGCCATTCAGTTGCAATTATAATAGCATCAGCGCCTTGAGCGCCCTCTTGCGCGTGTGACACAAATATTACACTGCCATCAAAATGTTTTTGCGCATTCAGTAGCGCCAAAGGATCATATGCGCTTATATTAGCGCCTTCTTTTTGTAAACGTTTGATTATATCAATTGCTCCGGATTCACGAACATCATCTGTGTGTGCTTTAAAAGCTAAACCTAATACTAAAATATTTTTGCCATTTAAAATCTTTAAATGGTTATTTAGTTTATCAACTACTCTTTGGCGCTGTTGTTCATTAACTTCTATAACAGATTTTAAAAGTTTAAAATCATATCCTGAATCATTGGAAAACTGATGCAAAGCTCTAATATCCTTTGGAAAACATGATCCACCATAACCCATTCCAGCTTTTAAAAACGCTTTTCCAATCCTTCTGTCACTTCCTATGCCTTCTGCTACTTGCTCCACATCAGCGCCAACTAAATCACACACGTTCGCTACTTCGTTGATGAAAGAAATTTTGGTTGCCAAAAACGCGTTTGCAGCATATTTAATCATTTCTGCAGTAGGTAAATCAGTTAAAATTTTTGGAGCATTAATATCTTTGTAGATTTCAGCAACTTTATTAGAAACTTCTAAATCATTACTTCCAACAACAATTCTGTCTGGACGCATCATATCAGCTACTGCTTGAGCTTCTCGCAAAAATTCTGGGTTAGAGGCAACTCCAAATTCTCCTTTATATGTTTGTCGTATAAGGGCATGTATCTTTTTTCCGGTTCCTACTGGCACAGTGCTTTTAGTAACTACAATTGGAGTTTTTACTTTTAGTTTTTTAAATTCCCGTCCAAGATCCCTCGCAACCGCGCGAACCGCAGTTAAATCAGCGCTTCCATCTTCCATAGGAGGAGTCCAAACACAAATAAAGTGAATATCTGCCTCTCTTACCACTTCTTCCATCTTAGTTGTATAGCTAATTCTATCTGCATTTTTATCCAACATCCTATCTAACCCTGGCTCGCGTATTGGTATAATACCGCGCTCTAATTTTTCTATTCGTGCACGATCAATATCCATGATTGTCACATCATGTCCTAGTTCTGCAAATGCAGCACCTGTTACCAAGCCCACATATCCTGCTCCAATTATAGATAGCTTCATATATTCTTATTAAACCATTCCCAAGTCTTTTTGAGTCCCTCATTGACCTCAATTTGAGGCGACCAGCCAAATTCTTGGCGAATCTGGCCATTGTCTAGACTATTATGCAATACCTCGCCTAAAACCTGTTCTGTATGCTCAACTTTGACACTCTTGCCCGAAATTGTCAATAACTGTTGAGATAGCTCATTTATGCTTGTTTGCTCGCTTGTGGATACGTTTAATAAGTTAAATTTTTTGTCTGTGTCCAATGCTTTTATGTTTGCAGATACAATATCATCCACAAATATAAAATCTCTAGTTTGCTCACCCGAACCATTTATTTTTAACGGCTCACCCTGATTGAGTAGTTTACAAAATATAGCAATCACACCACCTTCACCAACAGTTCCTTGGCGCGGTCCATACACATTTGCATATCTTAATATAATTGATGAGATGCCGGATTCTTTTAGAGCCTCCTCAATTTCTGCCTTTTGTTCTCCATATGGTGTGAACGTAGTTACAGGTTCAGTTTCTTTGATGGGGATGTTTTGATTATCACCATACACCGCAGCAGTTGAAGAAAATATAAATTTTTTAACACCATTTTCTTGCGAGGCTTTTATGATATTCTGTGAGCCCTTAACATTTATTTCATGAAACTTTTCTGGATTTTTAATTGACTCACGTAAATCAACTGCAGCAGCTAAGTGAAATACCGCCTCTGGTTTGAATGACTCAAAAGCTTTGTTGACTTCTTCGGCGTCACGAACATCAACTTCTGTTACTTCTGCTTTTTTATTTACTAATTCACGATTTCCAGAACTAAAATCATCAAGGATCATCACTTGATGATCCTCTTTTATCAGCCTATCTACTAAATGTGAACCAATGAAGCCAGCTCCACCAGTGACTATGATTTTCATATTATTCTTTCCTATCAAGCGTACTCTCATCCCAAAGACCCTTTTGCTCGTAGTGCGATTGTGTGGAGCGCATATATTCAACAGTTTCCTTTAAACCTTCATCAAGCTTCATAACAGGAAACCATCCAATAGTATCCTTAGCAAGCTTAATATCTGGCACACCTTGCTTATGCATTCCTGCATGTGGCTTTTCAAACTTTATCTTGGACTTAGATCCTACTGAATCAATCACTTTTTGAGCAACATCACTCAATTTATGATCATCATCACTGCCAAGGTTGATTGGGCCTTTTTCTTTTGACTCCATAAGCTTCATAATTCCATCTACTGTATCATTAACAAAACAAAAAGTGCTGGACGCATCTTCGTCTCCATAGATTGTAATATCCTTATTAGCTAAAGCTGCAATCACAAAATCTGGAGTATGCCTGCCCTCGCTCATTATCATGCGTGGACCATAAGTTGCAAATATACGAGCTATTTTTACGTCAAGACCTGTTTTTTGGGAGTAGACAGTGCACATGGTTTCAGCAAAGCGTTTACCCTCGTTATATGCAGATCTCTCATCTACAGAGCTTACAAAACCCCAATAGTCTTCCTTAAAATGCGAATCTTCTGGAGGAGGGTCGCCATATATTGCTGATGATGAGAGATGTACTACTTTTGCACTATGCTTTTGGGCAAGATCTAGTACATTTTTCATTCCAACAGAATGAACCAATGCTGTTTCCATGGAAAATCTTTTTGCATCTTTGTATGATGTTGGCGTAGCGCAATTATATATTTCCTGAATGCCCTCAAACTCAATATCAAACTGCTTTAGCTCTGGAAATTTTGCTAAATCTATGGGCTGTGTAATATCATGCCGAATAAATTTAAAGTCCTCTGATTGTAATAAAGGCTCAATATTTGTAACTGTTCCAGTAACTAGATTATCAATACAAATAACGCGAGCATCTTTATCTTTGGCGATAATATCACAAATATGAGAGCCGATAAATCCAGCCCCTCCGGTAACCACAACATTCTTTTTTTTAAAAACTCCTTTAATTTTTGGCATATATATATTTAGTAAATTGCATTTTAAATTCCCACATGAACTCCTCCTAGGTAATCATCTTCAAAAACACTAAACATTGAATCCTGAACATAGCCTACCCCATACTTGCTGAAAATTCTTACCTCTGACTCGCGGCCAATACCAGATCCAACTATTATTTCTGCGGGTCCATCTTCGTCAACATTACCAACTGCGAGCCTAGCTCCTCCGCGAAAAGTATCTTCAAAGGCAAAGAACTGTCCTTCTACTGTTCCATCTGAACTAAATATACGAACTTGTGGACCTCCTCCATCTCCAGCCGCTGTTATTACCTCTAATTCACCGTCTGCATCTACATCTCCTACAGACACATTTACACCTCCCCTAAAAAACTCAGGATAGCTAAGCCATGAAGCTTCTTTATTACCTAATTTATCAAAAATTTGAACAATTGGCAATGAACCCCCACCTGTTCCAGTAATAATTTCTACTTCACCGTCATTATCTATGTCAGCGGCATTTACAGTAACTCCGCCGTTTAACCCATCTGCAGTTACGCTAAACTCCCATTTTATTTTGCCGCTTTTATCTACTATTCTGACCTCGCTAGAAAGTCCAGCTCCAGCAGACGTTACAATTTCATCTATACCATCTTTATCAAAATCTGCGGTCGCAATATGTACTCCTCCTCTAAATGTAGAATCGTACGCAAAAAACTGGCCTTCTACGTCTCCTCGCTGATTAAATATACGAACTTGCGGACCTCCTCCGCCTCCTGCTCCGCTTATAATTTCTAACTCGCCATCTCCATCCACATCTCCGGATACGAGCTCCGCTCCACCACGGAAAAATGTTGGATAGCTAAGCCACTCATATGTACTAGATCCTTTTGCATCGGTTAACATGGCACTTACCTCGCGATTTATTCCGGAAGACACCAGAACATTCTTTTTGGCGGAACGCTTTACAAGGGTAGGTAATACGCGTTTAGCAAGCCCTAATCCTACGGTTTCGGATGCTTTAGAAACTGCTGCTGCTGCATCTAAAAGGCCAAACCCTATCTGTCCAGCAAACTGCATGTTAAATTTTGTTATATCAATTGCTGTATCGCGAATTATAGAAACTATCTGATCGTTAGTTAACTTAGGATTTACAGATTTCATTAACCCAGCTACGCCAGATACAACCGGCGCAGCCAAGGAAGTTCCGCGCCAGCCACCTCTGTACCTAGTCTCAAAGTCATCTCCTAAGTTTGGATCAAAAAGCTGTGGTGCGGCAACTCCGTCTCCTGGTGCATTTATATCAATGCAATTCAAACCATAGTTTGAAAAAGTTGATTTAATACTTTCTTCATCAACTGAACCAACACCAATAATATGGTTCATGCCTGTTCCTCCGTCGCTGCACACTGGGTACAAAGGCCTAAAATCCAAATCACCTCCAATTATAAACGAGTCTTCCGCATCATTACCAACAGCTGCAACAAGTACAACTCCAGCTTCATATGCCCTGCCAACTGCGTCAGAGAGAACAACATCCGTAGCCCCACCAACAAAGCTCATATTTATTATGTCAGCGCCATTATCTACAGCATAATCAATTGCTTTTGCAATATCAGTTGTTGTGCCTTCGCCTCTTGCATTTAGCGCGCGCAAGGCCATAATTTTGCAATTCCAACAAACCCCAGCAAGTCCAATAGTATTATTAGTTACAGATGCGGCAACGCCAGCCACTGTTGTGCCATGATTAGCTCCGCCAAATGAATAGCCTTTATTAAACTTTGGATGAGGATCAGAATCATTTCCTAAAAAATCCCAACCATTTAAATCATCAACAAATCCATTGTTGTCGTCATCAATTCCGTTCAACGCGCGCTCTCCAGGATTAAACCACATGTTAGAAAGAATATCTGGATGATCAGTATCTACTCCAGCGTCTATAACTGCAATTACAACGTCTTTAGACCCTTTTGTTGTCTCCCATGCGAGAGGTAAGTTGATCTGTTTAAAATATGACTCTTGCTCCTGCGTATAAAACTCGTCATTTGGAACGATTGCAGCAAAAACACTTCCAGGCAATATTGTAGCTGCAAGTGTAATTATTATGATTATTTTTGTTTTTATTGTTCTATACATTATTGCTTTATTATTCAGTAACTCCAAGTTGCGTACCAAGGCGCTCAACATTGGCCTTTGCATCTTCATTCTCTGGATCTGCATCTGCTATCTCTTGCCAATAAATCCACGCTTGGCGAGGCTCTTTTCTGTCTTCTAAAAATTGTGCATATTCAGACCAAATATCCGGACTTTTTGTATAATCGCTTGCCGCACGATAAATACTATCTAGCTCATCTGATTTCCCAGGAAAATGCATCTTATACAATTCAATAAGTGCTTTAAATGGTTCATCGTCCCTAGGTTCAAGTTGGGTTGAAATATGCAACATGTCATTTGCCTTATCAAATTTCTCCATTTCGTCATACAGTACTCCCAAATACATATATGATAAATAATCTCGCTTATTAATTTTCAAGGCCTGTTTAAATCTACGTTCAGCAGCTGAGAGCAAGCCAAGTTTTTGCTCTAACAAGCCTGCGTACAGAAAAGTATCTAAATTACTTGGATCCTCCGCAATCTCATTATTTTTTTCTAAAAGATCTTGCTCTAGTATCTGCCTGTATTCATCTGTAATATTTGGATCTACTATAATATCTGGCTGAAATTTTTGATACAACGAAACTCCAGCAAATCCAAGTATAAATAAAAATGCCCCAATTCCAAGCGTAAAAATAATTTTTTCTTTTGTTTTCATAATTATTCGCCAACAAAATTATAATTTTCGCCGCTTTTCACTTTTTCAATAAAATCATCAACATCTGGCTTAAGGTCTGGATTGATGCGAACTACCTCTTCGGCAACTTCAAGAGCTTCTTCTTTTCTGTCCATTTGAGCAAGAGTTGCTGCTACTTTTGCATAGGATGATCCTGATTGCACATCTTGGGCAACCTTTTTATATAATCGCAGCAAACGTTCGTAGTCTCCTAGTTGCACAAGTGCGCTTGCAACTGGCTGCGCCTCTCGCTCATTTGCAAATATATAATTATTATCAAGAGCTTGATCTGCTGCTTGTATGCCTAGTTCAGGTTCTCCGAACTGAACATATGCAAACGCCAACAGCCAAAAAGTAATTGGATTGTCAGGATGCAACTTAGTAGTTTCAACTAGAGTATTAATGCCACGATCTCCGTCTCCCATAATTAAGTACGTATTAGCAAGTGAGTGAAATACTTGTTGGCGAGCCGCTCCTAGTTGTGCTGCCTCGCTTAGTATTTTTTCTGATTTTTGCAATACTCGCATTGCAGTAGTATTGTCTTGCTGTTTAATCAATTCTCCATACACATTAAGGGTATTGCCATACGACAAAAGTAATCTTACATCTTTTGGATTTTGTTCAACAACTTGATCAAGCGAGTTTATAAGAAAGGTGTACCCAGAATGAAGTTCGTTCATGGTCATTTTTCCAGAGAGGGCACGCTGTCCCATATATTGAGAAATTTTAATTCCAACCTCACGGCCATCAAAACTAGATCTATCAAATATGGCTTTGTAATTTGCCATAGCATCTGCATATGGCTGCGCCTGACCATACGCAAGGTTAGTAAGAATCAACTGGTTGTGTTTAATAAGTTTTACATTCCCAGCATATGCAACCGGAACCATAATAATTAACGAAAAAACAAGCCCAACTGGCCAAAGCTTGGAAGGAATGCTTGGTACAAGGTCTTTGGTAAATGATGTTACCCAAATTACATATTTTTTAATTCGTTCACCCAAAGGAGTTATTACATTAGTCCGTGCAATTGTATAAGCAACTAAAACACTAAGCACCAAGTATGAACTAATGGTGTCAAAAACAAATAAATTCTGAATAAAGTATGCTGCTAAAAATGACATAATTATTAACAATTCAACCCTGTGCTCACGCTTAACATGTCCTAAATACCACAAAGAATATATTAATGCTAATCCAAGTCCAAAATATGCCAATAATCCAAAAATGCCCATTGTAGCTGCTACTTCTAGCACCATGTTATGAGCCCTATCCCACCATGTCTCATTTCCAACCAAAGAATAAAATTCTGGATTAAAATGCTGATTAAATACTATATCAAATTTCTGCGGACCAACACCAAGAAAAAAGTTATCCTTGAATCCTGTTAAAGCTCCACGCCACGAAATTAAACGAGTTTGTATGGTTGAGTCATATATATCATACAAAAAAAAGCGTTTAAAATTTCCTGTTACAAAGTCACTCTTATCTATAAGAGAGTATAAAATTGCAAGAATTGCAACAAATCCAAAAAAGGCTTGCGCAACAAATTTTTTAATACGCTTGCTTTGGCTCCACATCATTGTACCCAGAAAAAATGCCACTACACCCACAACAAATCCAACAAAAGCTCCACGAACACCACTCATAATATATGCTGTAAAAATTGGCAATAGAGCAATTCCTGTCACATACCTCGCCCACAAATTTACTTTATTATCAATAATTATCAATAAACCAAATACAACATTAAACAATAGATACACAGCCAAAAAAGCAGGATTGCCAATAGTTCCAGTAATTCTACCGAGGTTGGTTTCGTAAATAGTTAGTGGTCCTATAGAAGCCACTCCATTGCGCTGCAAAAACCCATACCCTGACATCAATAGAGCGGCAAATATCGAAAAACCAAACAACATAACCCACTCCTTTTTTGTCCTCAAAACACTAACTGCAATAACAATAATAATCCAGTAATGCAGCCAACTAAACATACCATCCATTCGTTCATAATTACCCCAAAAACTATAGCTAAAATTCTCTCCAGTAATTGATGTTAATAACACCATAATGGCAAAAACAGCTAACAGAACATAATTTAAATTATATTTAGGTCTAAACCTAGGAGACATGATTGCCAGAGGCACATACGCAACTAATGCTATTTCTATTAATAACCTTATATAAATAGCTTTTGGGAAAATTGCAGGAAAAAAATAATCAGCCGATAGTATTAGAGGTGCAAATACCATTAGGTATAAACACGCCTTAATAATCCAGACTAATGATTTTTCTATTTTTTGTTGACTCAACATTGTACCAGTATAACAAAAAAAAATGATTATTACTAGCATTAACAAGGGTAAAAAGCTTGCCTTAATCAGAATTTTATGACATTATAATCTCTCATACTGCTATTATGGAGAAACTTCATTTTACCAACGAAAACAAATTAAAGCGAATGCGCATTGCCATGCTAGGTATTAGCATTATTCTTGTAATAGGAATAATTTTTGCTGTAAAAAATGCATTTACTAGAGATGATTCAGATCAAAATAATATAGCTGAAAATGAACAAACATCCACACAAGTACAAACTCAAATTGTAGGCGAAAACAATACAAACGAATTATTGCAAACCGCAGGTGTTGTAACCGCAGAAACAAAAATTGATGCATCAGCTCTAGCCCCTGGAACTGTACGAAACCTATATATTGAAATAGGTGACGAGGTATCTGGAAATCAACTAATTGCGCAACTCTACGATGGAGCGATTCTTACAAATTTTGAAACCAGCAGGGCAAACTATAATAATATAGAACAATCACTTTCAGCAACGCGTGCAGTAACCACTGAATCAATTAATCTTACCACCATTGCTGTTGAGCAAGCTCTGCAATCAGTTGCAAGCGCCGAAATAGCAGCTACAACAGCTAAAAATAACTACGACACAACACTACCAATACACGCACAGCAAACAAAAAAGGCAATTCAAGATGCAATTATCAGCTATCATACTAACCTAGCAAATATACAAGATGCCTTAGATGATATTAATTTTATTATACGAGCAAAAGGAACCGCTCAATTACAAAACATATCATCTAGTCTAGGTATAAATGATCCTGCATCTGTAGATATTGCGCGCGCTAGCTGGCTTCTTGCAGAAGATGTATATAAGGATCAAATTCTAAAAACAATATCAGAAGATAATACAAGTGCGCGCCTAAACGAACTTGTATCCGCACTTAATGCAACCCTAACTACAGCTAACGATTCAGTAGCAGTAATGCAATTTACCACTAGTAGTTTCCTATTTTCAGAAGCAGAACTTGAAGAAGAGCGATCAAACATGGTTACACTAAAAACTGGCATTGCAAATAATAAAGCAGCAGTAACTAATTCTGTTGACGCACTTGTTACGCTTTCTTCAAACCAAGAAAAAGAACAAACAGCAATGCTTAATGCAATTGATGCTGCTAATAACCAACTATCTTTAGCTCAAATAGCATACAGCACATCTCAATCACAACTTACTAATGCTAAAAATAGCCAAGATCAACAAATTTTAGGATCTCAAACAACGCTAGATAGCGCGCGTGGACAGCGCAACCTTGCCTCTCAGTCAGTTGCTGATCTTTCGGTTCGTACTCCTATTTCCGGAGAAGTAACAAGACGCTATGTGGAAGTAGGTGCCAAAGTAACTGCCGGGCAAAAAATTGCAGAAATTTCACAAACTGATTTGGTAAGCATCAATGTAGGACTATCTCAAGCAGACGCAAGCCGCGTACGAATCGGTGACGTAGCAACTATAGAAGAAAAATACGCAGCAGTTGTTAATCGTATCAATCCAAGCGCAGATCCATTTTCTAGAAAAATTCAAGTTGAAATTGTGTTTGATAATTCCACAAATCAACTTATTCCAGAAACTTTTGTTAATGTAGAGATCCCTCTAACAGAACCCATAATAACTCAAACCGAAGGTGATGATTCAGAAATATTTTTAATTCCAATTAAAGCTGTAACAATTACAAACTCTGAACGCTATGTATATATAGTAGATAATGGTAGTTCAAAAAAAGTAGTTGTAGAAACAGGAAATCCTTCAAGCGAAAATATAGAAATAATAAGCGGACTTTCATTTGGCGATATATTAATTATTGATGGAAATAAGCAAATAGAAAACGGTGACAATGTTAGCGTAGTAGAATAACATGGACCCAGAACTTAAAACTAACTACGATAAAATCCTAGAAAAAGAAAAGCACACAATTTTTGGATTTTTTGTTAACAAATATAGACTTGTATATTTATCACTTGCCGCGATAATTTTATTGGGGGGTTTTTCGGTAATGACAATACCTAGAGAAGCTGATCCAGAAGTAAAAATTCCATTTGCTTTGGTTACAACAGTATTCCCCGGAGCTACCCCAACTGATGTGGAGGAACTAGTAACTGACAAAATAGAAGATAATATAAAATCATTAGAAAATCTTCGCAGATATACATCAAGCTCCAGCACTGGGGTCTCTACTGTATCAGTTGAATTTGAAGCAGAAGCTGATTTAGTAGAAAGTGTAAGAAAACTTAACAATGCGGCAGATGATGCAATCCCAGACCTGCCAGAAGATGCCCAAGATCCAATTGTTATTGATGTTAGAGCAAATGACTTTCCCATAGTTACCTACTCCTTGGTTGGTGATTATATTGATCCGGAATTAAAAATATTTGCAGATGATATACAAGATGCTTTAGAAGAAATTAGTGATGTGTCTAAAGTTCCAATACTAGGAAGCATTGAAAGAGAATTCCAAATTATTGTTGATCCAACTCGTTTGGAAAACTTTGGTATTTCACTTGCGCAGATTGTAGGAGCAATTTCTAGAGCTAATATTAACTTACCAGCAGGAAACATAGAAGTAGATGGTTTTAATTATAATGTGCGTGTACAAGGCAGATTTAAAGCTGCAGACCAGCTTGATGATATTGTAATTACAACTGTAGACAGTACTCCTATTTATGTTTCAGATGTTGCTGTTGTGTTAGACACATTCCGCGAAAGAGAAACAGAATCGCGCATTGGTTTTTCCGACAAAGAAGCGCAAAACACAGTATCATTGCAGGTATTTAAAAAAACAGGTGGAAATATTTTAAATATTGTTGATGAGTCTCAACTAGTAATTGATACACTTCAAACAGATGGTACTTTGCCAAGTGACCTGAAAGTAGAAAAAACTAATGACAATGCAGTTTTTATTAGAGAAGATCTTGCAACTTTAGGAAGAAGCGGTATTCAGACAATGATCTTAATTTTTATTATTCTTGCTGTGGTTATTGGTTTTCGTGAAGCTTTAATTACAAGCTTATCAGTTCCTATTGCATTTTTAATGGCCTTTATTGCTTTATCTATTTCAGGCATGACCTTAAATGGCATTGTGCTTTTTGCGCTTGTGCTATCACTTGGACTAATGGTAGATAACTCAATTGTTATTATTGAGGGTATTAATGAATTCATAGAAAAACATGGAAAATCACCACAAGATGCTGCCCTGCTTTCTATTTGGACCTATAGATGGCCAATTACAGCTGGAACATTAACAACTGTGTCTGCTTTTTTGCCAATGCTTTTGGTTTCCGGCATATTGGGTGAATATCTCGCTTTTATGCCAAAAACCATTACCTGGACATTGCTTTCCTCTTTATTTGTGGGTTTAGTAATACTTCCAACACTTATTTCTAGATTTATAAAAAATAACAACAACCACAATAATCATAATAACCACAGAGTTAAGCATGGTATATTTCACAAGCTTATAGAAACCAAAAAGAAACATTATATACGCTTTCTAAAAAACTTATTGCCGCAAAAAAAGAAACGAAGGCTCTCGCTCCTCGTGGCTTGGATATTGTTTGTAATTGCTTTGGCAATGCCTGCAACAGGAATAATGAAAGTGGAAATGTTTCCGCAAGTTGACTTGGATTATTTTGTAATTAATGTTGAGCTTCCGCAAGGTTCTATTTTAGAAGCAACAGATGTAGTAACTTCACAGGTAGAAAAAATTGTTACCCAAATTCCTGAATTAGATAATTATGTTACTAATTTAGGTACAAGTGCCTCCCTAGTGCTAAATGGAGATTTTGGCAGTACTGCATCAAATAGCACTCACCTTGCTGCTATTACTGTAAACTTGGTTGATGAAGGCAATAGAAACAGAAAAAGTTTTGAAATTGCAGAAAGTGTTCGTGAGCCTCTTTCATCTATCCAAGGCGGAACAGTGCGCGTTCAAGAACTTTCAGCAGGTCCGCCTACAGGTGCTCCTATAGAAATGCGCATTACAGGAAATGACCTTGAGGAATTGGCACAAACATCTGATAAAATCATTAAAACGCTAGACGGTATTGAAGGAGTGGTAAATGTACAAGATAGTGTAACTGATACCACTGGCGAGTTTACCTTTAC
>CAZXOU010000009.1:0-16826 GCA_964642355.1 uncultured Gammaproteobacteria bacterium | reverse complement strand
TAGATCCAGAGAAAAAGATGTCAAAATCCTTAGGAGAAAAACATTATATTGCTTTGTCTGATTCTCCTGATGTTATAAAGAAAAAAATCAGCAGCGCAGTAACTGATACCTCTAAGGGGGCGCATGCCCCCGGAGTAACTAATTTGTTTGATATTTTAGAAGCCTTAAATGGTGATGATATGGTTTCGGAGCTCAAGGAACAGCACAAAAAAGGCAAATTGCCGTATAAAGACTTAAAAGATGTGGTTGCTAATACTATCATTAGCCATTTAAAACCTATCCAAGAACGCAGACGTGAACTCGGGGAACAACGCGAAGAAATTGGCGAAATCTTGATTGAGGGCGCAGAACGCGCACAAGAAATCGCACAAAAAACTATGGAAGAGGTTCGCGAAAAAGTTGGCGTTAGATAATATACAACTTTATGACAGATCTTGTAGAATCATTTTCTGGGATTAGGGGTGTTTACGGCGAATCTCTAAATGAGACGCTTGCGAAAAAATATGCAAGCGCTTTTTTGCAATGGCTGAATAAAAAAAATCCTAAAATTGTGATCGGACGAGATACGCGTGAATCAGGCATAAAGCTTTCCCAAGCATTTATAGAAGTGTTAACTAGTAATGGATGTGATGTGATTGATGTAGGAATATCCTCTACTCCTGCAACAGAAAACGCAGTACGGCACTTTAGCGCTGACGCCGGAGTTGTGATAACTGCCTCTCATAATCCCCCAGAATACAATGGCTGGAAATTGTTACGAAAAGATGGCGCGATCCTCGCAGCAGATGATGCCGAGAAAGTTATTGATCTTGCACATAAACAAAAATATGAAAATGACACTGATTCCAGACAAGCACAAGACAAGCATCAAGAAAATATTCAAGCATATACTGATTTTTGCCTTGAAATTATTGGAAAGGATGGCATTGAACAAATCAAAAAACTTAACCCTACTATTTTATTTGACTGTGGAGGCGGAGCAATTATCCCATTTGTAAAACCAATTGCTGAAACTGTGGGGATTAATATGATTATGATTAATGATGAGCCAGGTAAATTTAATAGACCTATTGAACCCACACCAGAAACACTCGCCTACCTTTCCCAAGAAATCAAAAAACATAATGCAGATTTTGCAGCAGGATTTGATGCAGATGCAGATAGAGCAGAATTTGTTCTACCAAACGGAACCATGGTATCTGGCCAGCATGCTCTTGCAATTGCAGTAGATGAAGTACTTGCGAACTTAGACGCCCCACAAGAGCAAACCGTGGTAGTAAACGATGCTACAAGCGACATTATACACGATATTTCCAACAAACATGGCTCAAAGGTTCAAGAAGTTGAAGTCGGAGAAGTAAACGTGGTAGATACCATGAAAAAGCTTAATTCAGAAGTTGGCGGCGAAGGTTCAAGTGGAGGAAGCATTATTTCTCCGCAAACTTGTAGAGATGGTATGCTATCCACGCTGATTATTGCTCGCCATCTCGCGCAAGCCAACAAGACGCTACAACAAGTAATTAAAAAACTTCCAAGATACTACACCTTAAATGAAAATATAAAAACAACCCCAAAACAGGGGTTGCGAAAACTGCTTGAAGATCATTTTTCCGATGATGACAAGATATCAACTATTACAAAGACTGGTGACGAATTCGGCGGAATCAAAATTAGGTTTAAAGACAATGCCTGGCTTTGGTATCGCCCCTCTCGCACAGAACCTGGACTAGTTAGAGTATACGCGGAATCAAATAACGAGATGCGTGCTCAAGAGATTCTTGCAAAAGGCACTAAATTACTTAATAGCATCTAGATTAACAGCTAAATCACCGTCCCATTTAATCTCATCATACTGTTCCAGTAATTCCCTCATATACTTCTTGCGTTCTTCATATATTGCGTCATCTTGTGCTTCAAATTTTACAGTAATGTATGGCCCATTCTGGGAATACCGAAGAATCATCATACCGTCCTTAAAATCAGCCCGAACACCATCATTATTTGGAATATCAGTTTCATCAGAAATTTCTGCTTCTTTGTAGTCTTTTTTAAACTGTTCACCTGCCTTTTTTATAACACCTACTTTTTTGTCGTCTGCGCAATCAATCTTAATCTCTGGAGATGAAACATATTGAGGCAAGCTATCAAATATATCTCCAAGTGATTTTTTGCCGTTTGATACATAGTCCAATATACGCAGCCCAGCATAGCAAGCATCATCATAACCATAAAAATTATCAACAAAAAAGAAATGTCCAGAAAGCTCACCGCCAAATAACGCACCTTCAATGCTTATTTTTTCTTTAATAAACGAATGTCCTGTCAACCACATTATAGGAACACCGCCCCCTTCTTCTATGGTCTTTTTTACAATTTGCGAACAAAGATTATTATACACTATCTTCGCTCCCGGAATACGTTCCAGCACTTCTTTAGAAAAAATCGCCATTAACACATCGTTCCAAAGCACTCTTCCCTTTTCATCAACAACTCCTATACGATCTCCGTCCCCATCAAATGCCATTCCAAGATCAGCTTTTTCTTTTAAAACTCGTTCCGAAATCCTATCAAGCATTTCTTGATCAATAGGATCTGGCGTTCCAGAAGGAAAATTTCCATCTACCTCCGTGTTTTCCTCAATAACTTCACATCCAATTTGTCGTATTGCCTCTGGAACAAACGCTCCAGCACTGCCGTTGCCAGTATCAACAACAACCTTAAGCTTTCTACCCAAACTAACACGTTTTGTCACATCATTAATATACTCTTTTGTGATATCTTTTTTAATAATTTTACCTGAATTTTTTTCTGGCTTTGCAAATGTATCTTCTTCTACTAACTTTCGAACATTCTGAATCTCATCAAACACCATTGTTTCTGAATAACCCGTTGAAAGTTTAAAACCATTATAGTTTTTAGGATTATGAGATGCTGTAATATCAACTGCCCCATTTGATTGAAAAAAATACTGAGCAAAATATACAACCGGCGTCATAGCAAGCCCAATATCAATAACATCAATCCCATAACTGGCTAGCGTTTTTACGGCAATATCACGATACTCTGGACCTGTAAGCCTGTGATCATGCCCAACAACTGCTTGTTTAATTTTTCGTTGCTGCAAAAAAGTTGCATATGCTTTAATAATTGCCTCAACTGTTTCTTTGTTCAAATCTTCGTCTACTACACCCCTAATATCATACCCTCTAAAAATGTGCGGATTAATTTCCATATTATTTTGACTCAACTTTCTTAATAGTACTTAACTTTAAATTTACCAATAGTCCCAACCCCCAAATCATTGCAAGTAGTTTTAAAATCCATCCTATGCCAGGAATTCCTGTTACTAGCCACAATACTACTACACCCAATACCATAGTTGCAAGCAAAGAATATTTGCTGGCAATTTCCCGACCGCGTATAGCGCCAAAAATATATGTGCCGAGAATTATGCCGACAAAAATCTTTGCCAGATATAATGCAACAAATAATCCTGCTCCCAAAATCAATGCAAGCGGAATACCTATAACAGTAAACACAAGAACTATAATCGCAATGGGCGCGGCAACCAATACTCCCAGTCCCCACAAAATATCATGCACAGGTTTTTTTATAGATCGTGCAGTTGCAGTACGTATGGACTTTGGCCATATGCTTACAAGCACTAGTCCAACAACTAGCATTCCAAACAAATTTGTTAATCTAAAAAACCATACAAATGCACCAGACGCTGCTTGATGTTTTTCTATTTTCTCTTCCGTTAGAGTACCAGAAATTATTCCATTCTGCTCAAATTCCTTTGCGCCAATATTGGCGTCGCCAACTACATTTCCGTTCAAAAGTACATTCTCACCCCTAATCCAAAGTGAACCCGAAATCTCGGCTTTGTCAGTAATCTCAATATTCTTTCCAACAATTGCAACATTACCAGATATTGGAGCATCAATAACAATCTTATTTGCCAATGCGCGTACATCACCTCCTACACTTTCCTGAATTATAACTGTACCACCTGCAGCTAGCACATCTTGAGTAACTGGATTATTAATATCAACAATCCCACCAAATACCATAACATCACGCGCACCTAACTCTGGCGGATGAACTTCTGCCGCGATATTAAAATAATCAACTACTTCTGAATTCTCTGATATCAACTCTGGCTCTTGCGCGCTTCCAACAGTAGGCAACATTAACAAGACTGCCAATATAGTAATTTGTAATGGTTTCATATGGCATAATGTTAGCATTTTAAGTAATACTATTCAAGATGTTTTGACAAATAAAAGCTCTGGGCATACACTTTAACTAGAGGCTTATTGATCTTTCATAACGCTCACGGGGAGGTGAGTATGAAAAATAATCTAAAGTATTATCTACGATGGTCTCCATCGATCCTATTGCTATTTATGTTATATATTTCAGGCATTGGATTAATATGGGGAGTTATTTATTCCATGTTCCAAAAAAACAACAAAGGGGGATAATCATGGATTGGCTGATACTAATTCTGTCCATAATTGGCCTTTTGGCAATTTTCGGATATACCTTATCTAGTCACGGAACCACAGAATAAGATGCGTAATCACCCACAACAATAATGAGCCAGCCTAATAAGTTGGCTCATTTTATTTTTGACAAAAACCTACAATAGAGTATGATAAAAAACTATGTCACACCTATCAAAATTTGACCCAGAAATTTCAGATCAAATAGAAAATGAAGTAAATCGCCAACGGGACGGTTTGGAAATGATTGCTTCTGAAAATTTGGTTTCCAGAGCAGTTCTAGAAGCACTAGGATCTCCTTTAACGAATAAATATTCAGAAGGCTATCCAGGCAAAAGATATTACGGAGGAAATGAGTTTGTAGATGTTATAGAAAACTTAGCAATTGAACGTGCGAAAAAACTATTCGGTGCAGAGCACGCAAACATGCAGCCACACGCAGGTTCACAAGCTAATATGGCGGCTTATTTCGCTTTAGCCGAGCCAGGAGATAAAATCATGGCAATGAGCCTAGATCACGGCGGACATTTAACACATGGCTCTCCTGTGAACTTTTCTGGAAAATTATTTGATATTGCTCCCTATGGTGTCACAAAAGATACAAATTTGATTGATATGGATGAAGTTCGCGATATTGCTTTAAAAGAAAAACCAGTCATGATACTTGCAGGCTACACAGCATACCCAAGAACATTAGACTTTGAAAAATTTAGAAGTATTGCAGACGAAGTAGGAGCTTACCTAATGGTAGATATGGCTCACTTTGCGGGCCTTGTGGCAGGAGGAGCACATCCAAGCCCTTTCCCACATGCTGATGTAGTTACCACAACTACGCATAAAACTTTGCGAGGACCAAGGGGAGCCGCAATATTTTCTACAATTGAAGATAGAATCCATCCAGAAGATAAAAAGAACCTTGCGAAAAAAATTGACTTTGGCGTGTTTCCATTTATGCAGGGCGGCCCATTAGATCATGTAATTGCCGCAAAAGCAGTTGCATTTAAAGAAGCCTTGCATCCATCATTTGCACAGTATGCAGAACAAATTGTTGTAAACGCGCAAGCTCTTGCTGAATCACTTATGAATAATGGTATTGATCTTGTTTCTGGAGGAACAGAAAATCATTTAGTATTGGTTGATCTAACTAAAACAGGAATGGCTGGAAAACAAGGAGAGGCACTCTTAGATTCTGTTGGAATCTATACTAACAAGAATATGGTTCCATTTGATAAACGAAAACCTATGGACCCTTCTGGGTTAAGAATAGGAACAGCAGCTTTAACTACTAGGGGCTTTACAGAAGACGAATTAAGGCAAGTTGGAGAAATGATTGCCCATACTATACATAACCCAAAACAAAATGATGTTTTGGAAGGTGTACGAAACAAGATACATGCAATGACTAACGCTCACCCTTTGTACGAGGGATGGCACTATGAATCACCAGGAGGCACAACTCATTAATGGCAAAACTATTGCTGCAGAGATTCAGCAAGAAGTTAGTGATCAAATTTCAAAACTTAGCCTTGTTCCATGCTTAGGGGTTATTTTAGTTGGCAAAGATCCTGCAAGCGAACTATATGTAACGCTCAAACAAAAAGCATCCCAAAAGGTTGGCATTGACTTTAATTTATACAAATTTGATGAGGATGCCAAAGAAAGCGAAATTCTAGAAACAGTAAACTGGCTTAACCGCGATGATGATGTACATGCAATACTTGTTCAGCTTCCACTACCAAAACATTTAGATGAGGATGTTATAATTCGCGCAATGGATCCTAAAAAAGATGTAGATGGATTTCATCCAAAAAATATTAAAGCATACATTAATGATGAGTCAGTACTGTCCCCAGGATTGGGTATGGGCATTATGCAACTAATCACTAGTACAGGCGAAAATCTAAATGGCAAATCAGCACTTATTATTGCCAAGAGTAAAGAATTTACTAAACCTTTAGAACATACTTTGCAGGCATTTGAAGTAGAGGCTTCCTCTATGAAGCCAAGCGATTCCAATTTAAAAAACAAAATGATTGAATCTGATATTATAATTTCTGCAGTTGGTAAACCAAAATGGATTACAAAAGATTCTATAAAAGAATCATCAATACTAATTGACGTAGGAACCACAAAAATTGGCAACGAGACTGTTGGTGATGTTGATTTTGAATCTTGTAAATCTAAAGCTAGTTGGATTACTCCTGTCCCTGGAGGCGTTGGCCCTATGACAGTTGCCATGCTGCTCAAAAATACAGTTGCACTTGCTTCAAAATCTGTTGACCCACATACTTGAGAATGATATACTATGGTTTGGTTCGTCTGCGTGATAGAGTGAATACAAGATTCGCAACTGGATGCCCGCCAGCAACGCTAAGCGTAGCTTTGCGGGCTGGTGGAGGATCACGCTCTTTCTTTTTTATTTTAGGGTACGCAGTGCTTTGGAGACTCTCAGGCCGCAACAGGCCGAGCCTTCTGGGTAACCGTCCTCTAACAAAATACCCCCCAGCGAATGCTGGTGGGTATTTTGTTTGGAGGCCACGACCGGGTTTGAACCGGTGTAATAGGTTTTGCAGACCCATGCCTAACCACTCGGCCACGTGGCCTCGCTATAGTTATATTTAAGCCGTAATACTAGACTACGATATTTTACGAAAAAAATCTAGCCTAACTGAATTTTAAAGCCTGAACACATATTGTGTACGCTATTATTTCATACCAGGAAATGCTGCTTCATAATGTTCTAATACATAATTACGAGGAACGCGCGCGCCTAATTCCTCCATACGCAAATACTTTAATCCAAAGGCGATTGCTTCTGCACGTGTATACATCCAAATATCTGCCCTATATGGATAACGAACATTCATTCTGTCTTCTACTATAAATATTTTATCACCATACAAATCCGGAAACCGAACCATACTTCCTTTTGGCAAAAAATTAAGAGCCACTACCCCATCTCTAACCGGAGTAATCCAAGCAGTTGTAAAAGGAGTAGAATCTGTTTGCCTTGGTTCAGAAGAATACGCTGTTACAGTAATCCAATGTTCATCTACAACAGTTGGCTCTTCCTCTACAGGAAGGTACTCTTGTTGGGTGTTTTCTGCTGTATCAACTGATATAAGGCGTTCTTCGCGCGACAAGACCATTGCATAACTATCTACAGAAGGCTCTGGGCCTAATATACCGTATTCATAGGGCTTTTCTATGCCCTGGCTCAATGCTTCGTAATTTTCGTATGCTGCCAAAGACATTTGAGGCATTCCAAGGTTAAAAACTAAAGACAAAACAGCAAATGCTAGGAATTGCTTTAGATGTTTTAATTGTCGTTTGGTTAGTATCATGTCACGTCTATAGGCATACAGACCTATAAACGCAAAAAGACACCGGTGAGAACCGATGTCTGTTGGAAACAATAGCTATTTACTAGCTAACTGTAGTATAGCACATCTAAACCAAAAAATCAAGGGGTGTCATTACCAAATAATTCTTCAGAAGAACCATTTCTTGATGATACATTAATATGTGTATGAGCACGGTCAGTTGTCATCCTTCCACGAGGTGTGCGTTCTAAAAATCCAAGTTGCATTAAAAATGGTTCGTAGATGTCCTCAATGGTTGCTTCTTCTTCACTTGTTGCAGCTGCAAGTGTACCCAATCCAACTGGACCACCATTAAATTTTTCTATAATAGCCAAAAGTATCTTTCTGTCCACCTGGTCCAACCCAAGTTCATCTACTTCTAATAAGTGCAATGCCTCGTCAGCCAATGATGGGGTAATAATTCCATCAGCTTTTACGTCTACATAGTCGCGAACTCTCTTTAAAAGCCTGTTTGCAATGCGCGGAGTGCGGCGAGAACGCTGTGCAATTTTTGTGTTCGCTGTGTTTTCTATATTTATTGAAAGAATATTTGAACTTCGAGCTATGATTTCTCCTATTTCATGCTCCTCATAAAAGCTTAAAGGATAAATTGCGCCGAACCTATCACGCAAAGGAGAGGAAAGCAAACTGATTCTTGTGGTAGCACCAATTAAAGTGAACTTAGGAAGGTCTAATTTTAGAACGCGGGCAGAGGGCCCCTTGCCAACAACAAGGTCTAAAGCATAATCTTCCATTGCTGGATACAAGACTTCTTCCACTGTTTTGTTTAAACGATGAATTTCATCTATAAATAAAATATCTCCGTCTTCGAGGTTGGTTAAAATAGCTGCTACATCCCCTGCTCGCTCTATGGCAGGCCCACTTGTGACTTTGATGTTGACTTCCATCTCATTTGCAATAACTCCAGCGAGCGTAGTTTTACCTAAACCCGGAGGCCCGTACAAAAGTACATGCTCAATAGGCTCACCTCGCTTTTTCGCTGCTCCCATAAAAATTTCCAAGTTCTGTTTTAATTTGAATTGTCCAACATATTCTGACAAACTTTTTGGACGCAAACTAAGGTCCAAAGCCTTGTCCTCGTTGCCCCTAGCCTCTTGTGATGTAATTCTGGTACCTTGCATAGTACATTAGCTTATCACGGATTTGACAAAATTAAAACACATGCTATACTGTAACACAATGTATTACATATACATTAGCAAGGAGAAAAACTTATGAGACAAATAGTCAATCTTTCCCTACCGCCTGAAATGTCTTCAATGGTAGCCAAAGAGGTCAAAACAGGAAAATATTCAAGTACAAGCGAATTCTTTCGCTCTCTCTTGCGTGCTTGGATGGAAGAAAAGCTTCTTATTGAATTAAATGAAAGCCGGAAAGAAATTAAACAAGGCAAAGGCAAAGTACTCCGCTCCCTTAAAGATCTAAGATAAACACAATTTATGGAAATAATCTACACGTCCAAATTTAGGCGTGAATATAAAAAGCTTCCAAATAAAATTAAAGATATAGCCGAAGAACGTGAACCTGTCTTTCGTAAAAATCCTTTTCACACTTCTCTTGATACACATAAACTGCACGGCAGGCTAAAAGAATTTTGGTCATTTTCAATTGGGTATAAGTATAGAATAATGTTTGAATTTGCCACCAAGCAAACAGTATATTTCCACTCAACTGGAAATCACGATATATACCAATAATTCAAAAAGAGCCTGCCGAGTCGGCAGGCTCTTTTTGAATAAAAAATTATTTTCGTCGTGACCCTTTCTTTGCGCGAGAAACACGAATAAATCCAGAGCAAGGAACAATCTCTATTCCTTTTTTTTCTAGATTATCTAAGAATAGATTTAATCCAAGTGAGTCAGAAGCCATATGTCCTGCGACGATGACGTTGATGTGGTGTTTTGCAGCCTCTTGTTTCCATTCTTCTTTTTGATGCATGGATATGATTGTGCCGACTCCAGCGTGGGCCAGTCTTTCGTAAATTTCTTTTGCTCCATCTGTTCCTCCAGTAAGTTCTGTAACAGCAACTTTACCTGCAAAATTTTCATTAGAACCACTAAATATTACAGGTCCTGCCTTATGCTTCATCGCCTCTTGGTATTCTGGAATTGATTTTAAGAATTTCATTACATCTTCTACATAAGTAAGCTCTTTTTCGCGCTTTTTAATTTCTTTGTATAGATAATTTGCAATATGATTATCTGTGGGCGTATGAATGCACATAATTGGCAAATCTAAAAGCTTTGCCGCGTCAACTGATTGGCCATGATTATATGGAGAAATACCTCTTTCTACTTCACTGATACGTTTTCGCGTAATTTTTTCTGCAATATTAATTGGCACACCATAGTGCGAAAGCAGTTCAATCTGCAAATCCATAACCTCATGCAAGCCAGCAAATCCGCTAGCTAAAGGATGGTGCGCAATTACAAGATCAATAGGATTATTTTTATCACGACGATTCAACTCATTAGCAAGCATTACCTCACCTGTATCAATATCTACTCCAACCATCACCTTTTTAACCTTAGCCGCATAGTCACCATGGAATACACGTGTATCTGCATATGGATTATCTAGTCGTTCTTCATCAAATTCCTCTTTTTGCTCTTCTGAGAGCTTTTCATACTTTGTATTAATACGCTTTAAAATTTCACGAACGCGTCCTGCTCCACGTAAATCTTGCTTAATTCCTTCGCTTACAGCTAAATTATAGATCTGTTTGATGGTCATCATATTTTTTAGATTACTCGTAATTAGTAGATAACCTTACCAAATGCGATATAAATATGCAAACTATGGGCTTGACAATTCACCGTACCCGTGATAGGATATTCTCTTGCTCTATATTGACGAGCAAATACAAAAATAACCTTCAACTGCAGTCACGACAAGCATGGGGATACCATTTCAGGTATAGAGCGGACTAGTCTGCCCTATACCTAAAAAATATCTTCTTGACTGCAGTTGAAGGTTATTTTTTTTGTTAAATTGTGGCATCTATTAAATCTGCACCTTCTATATCCAAACCTTCTTCTGCTTCTGGAGAAAGTTCTTCTACTCCAATTAAACATACTTCTTGCCAAGGTCTGTATTGGCTCTTAAAAGTTTCTTCGTTCACAGTTCCGTCCTCATATGTAACCGTATAATCAAATTCTGCCTTAATTCCAGCGTGCGGACTTTCTGTGCATTTGACTTCATCAACTGGTAAATCTAAAGTTTCAACATACTTAGTATCTGGTGGTTGTACTATATCCCAAGTACGTGTGTCTGACTGTACAATTTTTCTACCATCCTTTGTTCCCCAATATTCAAAATATAAATCATCGCCATCTATTCGTGTTGTTATAAGCACGTGGTTTTTAGTATCATTTTTAAATCTGTAGTCTGGAGCAGGATCATAAATAGTGGCATCTGTTCCAGGCTTGCCTTTATCATCATAATAGTAGGACACTGAATATGAATGATTCCTGCGAGCTGTGACTTTTAATCCAGCATCTAGAGTACCGCGGAAAGTTGTTGTGCCTATTTGACACAATCCTCCTCCAAACTCTGGAATGGTCTCATTTCCTTTAATTACTAATTCTTCTTTGTACCCAGTTGAACCATCTATTGTTCCAAGTGTTGCTAACAAAGAAAACTCTTCATCTGGAGGAATTAAGGTGCCATTAACTGCCTCTGCTCCAATGCGTATATTGTGCCGTCTATTAGATGGGCTTCCAGCAAAGCTAGATTTTCCAACACCAAGCAATTCTGTAATTCCTAAATTATTCACGTCAGCTATGCCTTGCTTTGGCTTCACAACTCTTATAATTGGCGCAAGTTCGTGTAATTGTTCACTAAGTAATTGTTCTTCCCAAATTTTCCAAGTATCCCTAAAAATTAATTTCTGTCCGTTGGTACTGGTTTTAAACTCAATTACTTTTCCTTCTTCTAAAGCAAATTTCGGCTCTTGGGGCTCTATTGCGAGATGAGTTTGTATTGGCTCTATTAATTCAGTTAATTTTTCTTCAGAAATCCCAACTTCCGCAGCACCTCTCGCACTGAGCCTAATCTCAATTAAATTATTAACCTCTCTAGCTGGCCAAAACCATTTTCTTTTTTCGTGGGTTATGGTTACGCCAGTTGTAAACTGTTTTTCTTTTACTGTATTTACCAAAGGCTCTGCCTTTTCGGCTGTTAATTCAGCAGTATCTTTACTTAACTTCAACGGAATCTGCGAAAATACCAATGTTTTTAATTGAGACCTAGCTTCGGACAAAGCTCTATCATAATTAAATATAATGCCGTCTTTTTCATCGCTCAACAAAACAGTGCCATTCCTAATAATAATCTCCGCGTCTTGGGCCGGGTGCTCTAATGTAGCTAAATTTTCTTTTAATAAATCGCGTATTGCTTCTTCTTTCCAAACAATATTTGGATCAATTACATGCCTCCTAACAATACCAAATAATCTTTGCTGCCATTGATCCAAAAAATTTCCGCTTCTGCCATATGCATCTACTTCTTCAATAATTGCATCTAAATCATAACTCATAAGTTCATAAGAAAGATCAGGATCTTCTGTTGTTGCAACAACAGTTGGCACAGTTACATTTCTATCGCGAAAAACAAATGTTAACCCATTCTGCTCAAAATCAGCTAATGTTGTTTCTAGTGATTTAGCTGCCTCTGCTTTTGTTAATCCACCCAAAGAAATAGACCCAACAAAAACACCAGGATAAATTACATTAGTATGTGTGTAGCTAAATCCTTTTCCCGCAGCTGCCAAAATTCCAACAACCAATAAAAAAATAACCAGTGATTTATTGTACCGGTTTTTCCAAACAATATTCTTTATAAAAGATTTCTTTTTATGTTTTTTGCGCTTAGACATAACCAAAAATCCACTGCACTAACTCGACCTAACTGCTTACTCACCAAGAAGATGATTAAGAAGATTGCGGGCATTATCATCTCCCACCTTCTCTCCTGTAGCAACGACCAAAATTTGCGCGTTTCCTCCAGATTGAAGTTCAATTGGCAATTCTTCTTTTGACATAGTAAAAGATTCTCCAGTGACAAGTGCAATGCGACAATTGTCACTTGCATCAACATCTACTTTTGCATCCATATACTTACTCCTCTTTTACTTGAACCGAAATACTCTTTGTCTTACGTGATCGAGGTAAACGAATAGTAAGTACGCCATTTTTTAAACTTGCCTGCACTTGATCAGCCTCTACTTCTACTGGCAAAATAATTGATCTAGAAAATCCTCCCCAATAACATTCTTCATAATAGTAGTCATTAGCATTTTCTTCCTTTTCTTGGCTTCGTTCTCCACGAATTGTAAGCATGTCATTATTAATTGCAATATCAATATTCTCTGGCTTAACTCCAGCAATGGTAGAAACAACAATAATCTCATCTTCTGTGCCATACACGTCAACAGAAAGCTGGCCTTCGTAATTTTCATCAAGCCAGTCTTTGTCAGATTTTTCTTTTTTTACAGGTTCTTTTTCGTCGTTATCTTTAATATTTTTAGCAAAAATTTGCTCAGGCTTTTCATCCTCGTCTTTAACTCCTGCAAGTTTATTTAAAAAACTAGCCATACAATTACTTAGTTACTGTTTAGTATAACTATTATACTAAACAAACCCAAAACAAACAATGTGCATATAGTACTATATTGACCATTGTCACAAAAATCTGTATACTCGCTATGTTATACGAGGCCCCATCGTCTAGTGGCTAGGACGCCAGGTTTTCATCCTGGTAACAGGGGTTCGATTCCCCTTGGGGCTACCAAAAAATACTCAATTTATTGTGTGTTTTTTGATAAAAAAATTCGTCAAGTTAGTTTTCAACATTTCATACACAATTGTGAATTGACGGCTATATACCGGCTGATATAATAGAGGAGCTTTATTATTAAGATGTTTTATAGTAAGTATATTTTATACTATATATTGCATCATAAAGGGACTAATCATATGATTATTTTCCAAGACGCTCCAGCAGAAGGCGGAGAAGAAACACCTGCTGAGTAAATTACATACTATAAAAGCGCCCTCTGTTTACATGGCGCTTTTATGATTACTTTTACTTTCGGTTTTTATTCGGGTATAATACCCATATATGTATGAATATATCCACGAACCAATTATTGTTTGCGCAAAATTCGCCAAAGACAAAATAACTCCATTGAATTTTAAATGGGGTAATCATATATATAGTGATTTACGTACGAATTTAATGTGGCATAAACGAGCCGGCAGAACTCCACTCACCTATTTTGGCGTGGATGATGGGGTAAATTATTTTAAATTAATGTTTAATGGTGAAACATTGGAATGGTGGATAGAAGAAGCTGGGCTTGCGCTTGAGAAATAAAAAAAGCTGTGTTGTACACATCGTGTACAACACCGTAAAAGAACTACTTGTCTGTGATTGCGGACTTCAGAAATTCCATTTGACCAGCCTCAAGCCCACAAAATCTCTTGGAGCTGGAGAATTTCTTAAGGCGTTCTGGGCAACATATGTCCCAGCACCTAGATAGACTACTCCGATTGCGCGCGCTAGATTACTTTCATCCGTATCTCTAGCCCCGGTCACTCCGGACGCTATCAGAAGCCCTGCTGCTGCAAAATGCAAAATCCTCATTCCTCTGCCCAATCGCTCACCCTTGCGAGTAGAATGCTCAACCTCAACTCTGGCTGAACGACCAACGCAGGAACGGCCAAAATACCACTTAATGGTATGCAGGCTCCCCTCCTCCCAAGTGCGCGGGTCGTCAACATATGGGTTGTTGAGCGCCAGACCAAGCCCTGGATCCCATATATCATAACCCTTGACCTGAATCCTATACAACGGCCCTGCTTCAATATCCTCTCTATAGAATCCGCTTTTTTTCTCCACTGGCTCTTGCACAGGTATGGGAACCTGATGCAGTGCGGGTGTTACAGGTTCTGTGTTCGGCGCCGCAACAAACGATGCAACCGAAACACCCAAAACTAACAGTGCTAACATGCCCATAAGACACCTCCTAGTATGAGTTATGGAAGAAAACTGCTTTTCTTTACACCCCAACTAACAGTCCCTATGACAGTGGCCATGTCATATGGCGACCACGGATCTTCGACAAAAAACTCAACCCCTCCACTGGCCAGTTCAAGAATACCTTTCCCACTAGGGAGAGAAAATTCTATATCCAGCCACGAAGGATCAACCCAAAGCAGAAAAACTTTGCTTTGAGCAAAATCAATACCATCCACAAGACCAATAAGATCACCGCACGCGACGTCCCCTCCTGAAGCCTGGCAACCATCGAATTCATCCAACTGAATTTCGATGATTCCATTTTCTGGAATATCGTACGCACGCTGGTCAGTATACTTGAACAAGGTATCTCCAAAGGCAATTTCATAAACAATGCGAGTGGCGATGAACAACTCTAACACCTCTTTGCCTGGAGCTCGAACCTTGATATAGGCTACACGATCATCCTTATCATTACTGACAAGTACCGGAACATCGTCCAGTACTGCCAACTCCACCTCTGCTGCCACATCATTTGTGACTACAATAATGGCTGAAAAAAATACAAATACATGGAAATGACGCATCACAAACCCCCTTATGTGAGCTATATATATTGTTAAACTGTCGCACTATGCGACCCATAACTACGAAATTTATTTGATATTTTTATAGCATATTTTAATCCAAATGTCAACATATCAACAAAAAAACAAATACCTCTTACACATAGATATGAACTCTTTCTTTGCCACATGCGAACAGCAGGCAAATCGTTTTTTACGTGGAAAACCAATGGGAGTATGCGCATATCCTGGGCCAAATAGCATATTATTGGCAGCTTCTATTGAAGCTAAAAAGCTAGGCATAAAAACTGGTACCAGCGTGCGCGACGCAAAAAAAATCTATCCAAATATTATTGTGGTTGAAAACGACACCTATAAATACCGCGCCGTAAGTGAGGGCTTTAAAAAAATCTTATGTGATTATTCAGATTGTATTGAGCCCTATAGTATTGATGAAAGCTTTGTTGATCTCACAGGATGGGTGCATTCTTGGAGTGAGGCACGCAACATTGCGCTTGAGATTAAAAAACGGATTAGAAACGAGGTTGGCGACTGGCTAACATGCTCCATTGGCATTAGCTTTACAAAATTTCTGACCAAAGTTGGTTCTGATTTACACAAACCAGATGGACTTGAGGTGATTACCCTAGACGATCTGCCACATGTGTATGACAATGTAGGCCTCACTGACCTTTGGGGATTAGCACGCGGATGGGAACGCAGATTAAACAAAATCAATATACATACCATCCGTGAGCTATACGACTATCCCCTGCAGAATTTGGTCTCGCTCTTTGGCAAACCAGGATATTTTTTATATGCGAACATTCATGGCATAGAAATCAATCCAGTTGCGGATAGCGAGCCTCTTCCAAAATCCATATCACACCAATATGCTATTCCGAGTTTAGAAAACACTCCGCACAATCTACCAAAAATGCTGATGAAGTTATGTGAAAAAGTTGGCAAACGTTTGCGTAAACACGAGCTTCTTGCGCAGACCATATTCTTAGGTACACGCTACTATCAAGCTAAAGGCGGATATTATCACAAAAAACTTCCCTATCCTTTGCGCTCGACTATTGATATTTACCAGCACGCAGTTGAGCTGTTACAGCGCCAAATAATAATTCCAAAAATGCATGTGCTCTCTGTTGGGGTTAGTAACTTTACTACAAAAAATTATCAATTATCCTTTCTATCCGACTACGCTAAAGCTTCGTCGGACAAGGATAAAACCACATCAAGCATCGATGACGTGATGGACAGCATAAAAGAAAAACATGGTGATTTTTCCATTGTGCATGCAACCATGCTTGGTGGCGAGGACTTTGTTCCAGATCGCATTG
>CAZXOU010000008.1:0-16929 GCA_964642355.1 uncultured Gammaproteobacteria bacterium | reverse complement strand
GACAGAATGGAATGGCAAAAAAATAATCATCTGGAAAATGAATAAAGACGGTACTCCAGTGGAGGTTCAGCTTGAAGGAAAAAAAAGAATGCCCTTCGAAGAATTTCTCAAAGGCCATCCGGATTTTGATGTTACCGATTTTTCTTAGTTACATGAAAGCCTAAGTACTTTCCTATTGCCAGCCTTGTCTGCGCTTCTATAGCTGGAATTGAACCAAACAATATCATATTTATAGGGAAAAGCAACCATTGCAAGAACATCCACAAATACCTGTGTTTTGATTCACCCTTTGGTATTGGAGGTAAGAATACAATAGAAAGAATTGCTGTTGCAAATAATCCAATCATTGCAGATGTTAAAAGCCAGTCCAAAACAATTGGTGCGTTTTGCGCTATAACAGTTGACTGAGTTGATCTATCTGCAAAATACAAAGGAAGCCTTCCAAGCATTGTAATCAAAATTGGAACTGTTGCGAGCGAAAAGGCTCCTTCTGTTTGGTTAAAAAAGTATTTGAATTTTTTAGTGAAAGGAATTTTTTTGTTAAAGCGAAAATGCCACATCATATATGGAGTGTTCTCTACTCCCCAAGCCCATCTGCGCTGTTGTTTATATACAGAAGTAAGAGAGCTCCAGAACGATCCAGTTTCTACAGTATCCATTGAAACAGGAACATACATAGGCGTTACAGTGTAGTTTCCATTGTAATGCAAAAAACACTGCAAAAAAATTCTAGAATCTTCTGTAACAATGTCTGGCTCCCAAAATCCTATATCAACCAAAGTTTTCCAGCTCATTGAGTGGGAAGAGAAAGTAAATAATCTGTCTGGCCTAGAGAGGTCTGTTAAAAGCCAAAATGTTGTTCCATTTGATACTGTTCTGGTAAAAGGATTTGATTGCCAAATGTTATTGTTAAATAAAGCAACTGGCTGATAGCTTGTGTTGTGCGGTTTAGGATGCGTTAAAAATTTATAAGTTAAATGGCTAAAATACTCTTTGTGAACAATACTGTCTATATCAAAATTAGAAACTATGATTTTTTCGTAATCAATACCAAGCTTATCAATTTGCTTTTGCGCTTGTTTTGCGGCATACACATTATTAGATCCTTTACCTGGCTGTTCATTAGGTAAATCTTTGGGATGAACTGTAATCCAGAATTTAAAAAAGTGATCACCGTATTTTTCTTTAATGCGCTGGGCCACTTGCAAGCCATGCTCGCGATCACGCTCCTCTACTCCTAATGCGATTATAAATCTATCTTTAGGATAATTGCTTTTTATTAAACCTTTGAATGTTGTATCTAAAACTTCAAACGGCTCTTTGTATGTTGGTAGAAAAATTAGATGATAAAGTTCATCCCAATGCGACTGGGCTTTGTCGCGAGAAACTGGATTTACTTTTTTAAGCTTATAGAGCCAATCTATTTTTGTATCCCTTCTAAAATTGCGATATGAACTAAATAGATAAACTAGCCAATATACAGCTTTAATAAGCCAATATAAGTCAAATAAAATGATTATATATATTGCTATTAAAGGCTGATAAATTGAAAGAATAATTGCCCCAATAAAACTACCCCATGCCAATGTGGCTGGGATAGCTTCTAAAAGACGGTATATTTTGTTATGGGATAAACGAGGCATTGTATCTACTTAAGTAAAGCGTGATAATACCCCATAATTAGCGATTTGGCAACCTCTACTCTAATTTAGCAAGCATTCCTGCTTTTTTGATATGGTTGAACATTCTTCCAAAAAACCATGCTCCAAAAATAAAGAAGATTATGTTTAATCCTAAAGACCAAACTAAGCTATCTACGGGGATAACTCCAGTTGCAAGAACCTCTCGCATGCCTTCAAATACATGTGTAATTGGCATTGCCAAAGCAATTGGCTGTATCCAAGCTGGCAAAACCTCTAAAGGATAAAACACTGCTGTGATTGGCTGAATAACAAAGGAAATTCCAAAAGCAAGAACTTGGGCTTCTGTTCCATATCTAAATATAATTCCAGTTACAAACAATCCAACTGCCCATCCAAAGATAAGTAATAAGCCTATAAACGGAATTAACGCTAGTCCAGCTGTAAATATATTAAATGAATATAGGAATAGTGCTAAGACAGCCATAACTGCCAAAGTAATAACTATTTTAATAATTCCAACAACAACTGATGCAATAACAAACTCCGCATTAGTTAATGGAGATACATACAAATTTACAATTGATCTGCTCCAAATATCCTGCAAATATGATATTGCAATATCTTGCTGAGCGCGCTGAAACAGCATCCAAAGTATTATGCCCCCCAAAAAGAATCCAGCTATTGCAGTTGCTCCTTCTGTTTCGCTTCCTGCGATAAAATTGGTTACAAATCCCCACACAATTAAAGAAACAATTGGCCAATAAATCAAATCAAGCCATCTTGGCAAAGATAGTTTCCAAAAATATATGTGATGTGACACTATGGCATTTATTCTATGCAACTTCATATTATTTAATCTTAGACTGTGCGTCTCTTGCTATCTTTAAAAATACATCTTCCAAATCCGGCTCCTCAATATCTATATCCTTGATTTTACAGCCATATGCGTACAGCTTGCCTAAAATATTCGGAATTTCCTCATTTTCGGCTGTCACATGCAAAGTTTGCCCCAAGATCTTTCCTTTGATTTTTTTCTCTTTCAAAAAAGCTCTTATATGTTTTGGATCGTCCTCAAAAGTAACACGAAGATCATGATTTGGAATAAGCTGGGTTAGATTCTCTGGCGTATCATTCGCAACAATTTCTCCATGCGAAAGAAATATAACTCTGTCGCACATGTCTTCTATTTCTGCCATATTGTGCGAGGTATAGAGCATGGAAATTTTGCGGGTTCTGTGAACCTCTTTTAATATCTCGCGCATCTTAAGTGCAATATCAGGATCTAGGCTAGAGGTCGGCTCATCAAGCAATAATAGCTCTGGATCATTAAGAAGAGCCTTTACTACCATAACGCGAGTTAATTGTCCGCTAGAGAGAGTAACTGCTTTTTTATTTATTAAATCATCTACCTCAAACTCTTTAAGCAGTTTAGTAATTTTATTTTGATTTTTTACACCATATAGGCCAGCGAACACTTTTAGGTTTTCCCAGACAGTTAAAGTTCCAAATAAATGAACATACGCAGAAGTAAAGTTCATTCTTTGCAAAACATCTTCTCTGTTTTTAAATGCGTCCACTCCAAATATATTTACTTCTCCCTCGTTGGGTGTGATTATCTGTAGTAGAATTTGAATAGTGGTTGTCTTACCTGCTCCGTTTGGCCCTAAGAAACCTAAAATTTCCCCTTTTTGAATAGAAAAAGAAATACCCTTAAGGGCATTAAATTCTTTGTATGATTTTTTTAGGTCTTTGACCTCCAGTACCTGCTCCATAGCGAAGAGTATATCACATTATTTACCTACTTACAATATTAATAGCCTCACCAACAAGACGAATTTCTGTGGATAATTCTATTTTGGATAAAATTATAGATGAAACCCATTTTATATTTCCCCAATCATACAGCAGAGCCTCAAAATCTGAACCAGATATAATTGGTTTACGTTTTTCATCACTAATTACATAAACGCTTGGGCTATCATTTTTTACTAGAGTTCCGTTTGGATATACTAAATCGTCTTTTTGAGACAAATTTCTAAACTGCTCATGTAATATAATTCTGATATCGCGAGATTTACAAGCAGCACCTGTACTGGGATTGTGTTGCCAGGCGAGTAATCAGCTCCATCATATGCAGCATTTGCAGAACTTACATTGGGTGCCACATCAGCTGGAGGTGCTGCCGTACCTCTGCCAGACACTGAGACGCTTGGACTTCCAGAATTACTGGAAAAGGTTATAGTAGCAGACTGGATTCCAGTGGACATTGGAGTAAATGTAACAGATACAATACGATTATCTCCGGGTGAGACAGAAAAATTCGTGGGCGATACAGTTATACTAGGGGTCGGATCTGGTCGAGGACGAGAGGGACACCGTTCTCCACATCTGGTAACAATGTCAAACCTCCCTGCGCACGGATCATTGCAAGTTGTTGGTTGCAAGATAATGTTTGGCTCGCCAAGTGTCTCATTTCCAGCCGCATCTATGGCCAAGGGAACCATGGCGACCTCGCGCTCTGCACCCTCATTAAGAGGAAGTCTAGACATCTTGAACTGAAACGTGACACTTATGCCATTCTCAACTCGGCTAGAGCTAGAAGCACTAAAGCGGGCGATCTCTTCTCCACCCACCATAGCAAGCAAAAAAGTGTGATTAAAGTCTCTGGGCATGCCAGATTCTTCATCAACTGCATCGATGCTTATCACATATTCATTACCTATCATTTGAAATTCATAGGTGACGAATATTGACGGAGGGATTATGTCTCCTACGCGTGTGGTTATGGTGGTGTCAGCAGTATTACCTACCAGGTCAATTGCGCTTATCTCTATAGCCTACTCCCAAAAGGGATGATAAGGAGCAAGAGTTGGGTATTCTGCCCTGTCTCCGCTTGCCTGCTTATATTCCTGCAAGTTATCAGCTAATCCCACTCTAACGAGCAAACTATCAGAAAGCTCGTCAAATACATACACTAAGGCGAAATTACCCTGCCTCACGAGATTTACTTCTAAGACAGGAGGCACCCTTTCAAATGTAGCATGCACAAGATAGGGAGCCTTAACTGAATTATCTGCTGTGTCAGTTGCCAGAATATCAAACGAATAATCCCCACCTACCAAGCTGCTAACTCGTATGGAATCTGCACCAACCAGCTCAAGTACTGGCCCAAGGTCAGCATTGATAATTTCCACATTCAGAGAATCATCTGTAATAAAATCATCTCCTATGTAGAAAGTTTGCGCAGAGCCTTGCTCGAGTTCTAGTACGCGAGGAATATTGTCAACCTGAACTGTTGTTGGATACAGGTTTAAGCTTACTGGGACCTGCAATACTCCCTCGTACGGAACATCGGCCACAACTATATCCAGAGTGTCAAACATGGCACCACTGAATGTGAACCTATGCCCAAGTTCTGGCAAAATTGGCTTTCTAGCTTGAGGATTTTGAGACAACTGTTTTCCCATCATCATGTCCCATACAAGCTTGAAGTCGGGATGATCAGTAGGAATCCTTCCAATACATCCAGTAGGATACCCATCATTGCCAATCTTCAGCAGCTTGGCAAATTGTGAAAAACGTTCAGGATCAATCGCGCCAAAATAATCCGCGAATATAAACAAATCCCGAAAGTCTATATGGTCATTTGGATCAAAATCAAATCGAAAATCAAATCCAATTTCACCCTTCACCAAACCGAACCCATCAGCAAAGAAAAAAATCAAGAATATCTACTCTACCATTCCAGTCGAAAAGATCTCCTCCAATTGGAGAAAAAGAATGGAGGGTCGTTCCTGTGTTATCTGGAACAATTATTGCGCGGTACGTAGTGTACCATTGAACAACCTCACCATTTATGGAGCTATTGATAATGGTTGGGGACATTGCATGAATATACACGGAATCCAGATAAGCTTCTCTATTCGCATTTTGGAATATAAGCTCAAGATTTTGCGGCAATGCTGTTTGTGCGAGTTTAGCCAGAGAAACTGGTTCTCCGCAAAGCAATGATTCATCTGTGCCAGTTATTGGCCCAACGCTGTTATCTGGCTTTCCGCCAGAGCATGCTACAAGAAAACTTACTACAAAGACACGCAAAAATCGTCTCATGGTAGTACCTCCATTGAGAATTGAGTTGGATAAGAGCTATATTTTATGTTTGAATGACACTGAAATATACCATTTTGACTTAATTCAGTCAACAAAAAAACTCAATAAACTGAGTTTTTTTGAGTTTTAGGTGTAATTAAACTATAGTTTCTATCCAATATCCTAAACCATATGCCACAACTGCAGCAATGGCTCCAACACCAAGCATCTCTAATCCTGCGATTATTATATTTTGTTTAGTAAATACTGTTCTTATCGATCCTACTACAAAAAGTGCGATCCCTGTCATGATAATTGCGGTATAAAAAGTATTGCCAAATCCAAATACATAAGGCACTAAAGGAAGAATTCCAGCAGCTACAAAAGCGATGAATGTTGCTATTCCGTTTTTTAGAGGATGATCTTCTCCTCCTGGAACAATGCCCAGCTCTCCTATCATCATTTCATCTACCCAAACATCTTTATTGCTTGTAATTACATGGGTAGCGCGCGTAAGATCATTTCCTTTAAAACCTTTTTTGCTGTAAATTTTTTCAATTTCTTTTTTTTCCTCTTCTGGCACATACTCAATTTCCCATTCTTCAATTTCACGCTCGCGCTTAATAAGCTGATTCTCACTCCGAGTACCAAGAAAGTTTCCCGTAGCCATTGCAAAACCATCCGCAACCAAATTTGCTATGCCTAAAATCAGAACGATTTTAGTGTCTAATCCAGCTCCAGCAACTCCGGCCACAACCGCGAACGTGGTAATGATTCCATCATTTGCTCCATACACTATGTCACGAAGATAGGATCCAGTTCCTGATTTGTGTATCTTTTCTGTCGCGGTCTTATCTTTGTGGGCAAGTTTAATTTCTTGAATTAGTTCTTTGTTTGGTTTTTTGGTTATGTCCATAGATATAGTATACAACAAAATTAAATATAAAACAGGGTGCCTCGCGCAACGCGAGGCACCCTTTATAAAATACAGATCCCCCTATTCCTGGACCTCCTTCTCATAAATTGGAAACCAGAGTCTTATTGTAGTTCCTTTTCTATGCTCGCTTTCCACCTCAACTTGCCCAAAAAGGGTAAAAACAAACCCCATCAATCAAAATGACTGATGGGGTCTTTTTCTTGCTCCAGAGTCCTATGTCGGTGCCCATGTAGTCGCCTTGATCCTTCACGATCTGGTACAAGCCGATGGCGAATAGGGGCGTGAGTAGTAATGGAACCAAAACCACCGCTAAGCCGTAAACATCTATCCCCAAATAGGTTAAATAAGGGTACTGTACATATTCGTGGAATGGGACGAATACTGGCAAACCAAGCCGTTCAAAGAAATCAAAGGCCCTTGGCAGAGGTATAAGTGATGAAATCAGCCTCAAAGACAAAACCATCTCCCTGGACCTGCAAAAACCCTTTATCCTACTGAAAAACGCCAACACCCAAACCAAAAAATCCCGGCTCACACCGAGATCCTTTGCTCATGGCTCGGGGACAGGGAATCACCCTAAAGGGTGTAAATTTCAAATCCAGCACTCTAAACAAAGAAAAAAACTCCAATGAGTACATTGAAGATTTTTTCTTTGGCTCGGGGACAGGGATTTGAACCCCGATTACCAGGACCAAAACCTGGCGTCCTACCATTAGACGATCCCCGAATAATGAAGTGAAATTATACCTTTAAATACCTACGTAATGCAAGTGATGTGGCCAATACAGATATTAATACAATTCCAACTAGTTCTCCTCCAAAAATATATAAAACATTGCTATTTAAGTAACCAAGCAAAGTAAAATCAACCTGCCCGAGCAAACCAACTATGTACGGATCACTAAATCCTGCAACTATATATGTTAAACCAAACGTAATAAAACTACCAATTACAGCATATAATATCGCCTCTCCAACAAATGGGCCCCTAACAAACGGATTTGAGGCTCCTACAAGTTTCATAATTCCAATTTCATCTCTGTGCGTATAAATAGCAATCCTAATTGTGTTAACAATCACGAGTAGGGAAATCAATGCAAAAAAGACTGTAATTCCCCAACCGATTCTTGTAACTTGTGTTGCTACTTTTTCTAGCTTATCAATGATGTAACTATTGTCATCAAAACTTTGATTATCTATTAATACAGCATATTGTTTTGTGGCAGTTAATACATCTATTACTTTTTGATAATCTCCGGTTTGGTACGTATTTACAATTAACGTATCTCCTAAAGGATTATTATCTAGCTCTTTTAATGACTCTAAAATCAAAGGGCTATCGCTGTATTGCTCACGAAGTGTAGCCAATGCCTCTGACTTAGTTACATGCTTTACCTCTTTAATATAAGGAAGTTCAACAAGGTTTGATTGAACAGCCACAATTTGCTCTTGGGTAACCGTAGGTTTAAAGTATACACTTACATCCACTTTAGACTCTACAAGTTTTATAGCTTGGTTCATTACTGCATTTACAAATACAAGAGATGTAACACTAAACAAAGTTAAAGTAATAATTGTAATTGTAACCAAAGAGAGCCAGATGTTTCTGAAAAAATTTTGAAACGTGAATTTTGCAATTCTTGATATTGCTAAAAACATATTATAGTAAATATTTTCCTCTTTGCTTGTCACTTATAACAACCCCATCCTCCAGTGTAATTACCCTTCTGTTAAGATCATTTACCACCTCTCTATTGTGGGTAACAAGTATAACAGTAGTACCAAAATCATTTATCTTTTTTAATAGTTCTATAATTTCTCTTGAGTTAATCGAATCTAAATTTCCAGTAGGTTCATCTGCCACTAAAATTTTTGGCCTATGTGCTAAAGATCTTGCAACTACAACTCTTTGCTGCTCTCCTCCAGAAATTTGATCTGGAAATCTATCCATTTTACCTTCTAAACCAACAATTCGTAGAACCTGTGGAACAATTTCTCTAATATTACCGATCTCCTCACCGCCAACTTCCAATGCAAAAGCAACATTTTCAAATAATGTCTTGCGGGGCAGAAGTTTGAAATCTTGAAACACTACACCAATTTGTTTACGTAACGTTGGAATCTCTTTATGTTTTATTCCTGTTATGTCCCATCCACCTATACTTATTTTTCCTTTGCTGGGCCTTTCTTCTGCCAAAATTAGCTTTACTAGAGTAGTTTTACCTGTGCCACTTTGTCCAACAATAGATATAAACTCGCCCGGTTCAATGTGCAAATTAACATTTTTTAGTGCTGTTTGGTGGCCTGTGTATATTTTACTTACATTCTTAAATGTTACCATAATATTTATTGACCTAATCTATCTGACATACTATATTATAACACAGAATAGCTATTTACCACACCCAAAATTTGCCACCTTAGCTCAGATGGCTAGAGCAACGCACTCGTAATGCGTAGGTCCCCGGTTCGATTCCGGGAGGTGGCTCCAAAATTTATAATACTAACCTATGTATAGATAATTTCTGCTTTTGTTGGGCTAGCCAAGTATCAAAATCAAACCCGCGAACAAGAATATGGCTTGCACGTGCTTTTGTTGCAACGCCATTTTCGTCATACAATAAATCATCTAACCTAACTACATGATAACCAAAAGAGGATTTAATTGGCTCGCTTACGTCCCCAATATTCATTTCAAATATACCACTATCAAGTTCAGGTTCTAATGATCCCCTGCTAAAAAATCCCAAATCTCCGCCTCTTGGACCAGATACAGCATCAAACGAATACTCTTTAGCAAGTTCTGCAAAATCAGCACCCTCCTCAATTGCCAAAACATATATTTCTAATGCTTCTTCTTGCAAAGATTCATCTGTGTCGCCAGATTCTGTTAGCAAAGCTGCCTTTACTTTTTGCTGAAGTAAAAAAGGACGCAAAACCCTATCTATATATTGCGTATCACTCCAGCCTTTATATGCCTCATTTAAAAATTGTGTTATTTCCTCTTCACCGCCTGGTTTGTTTTTAAGTCTTTCCCATTCTAAATACACTTCTTCTTCATCAACTGATATTAAATTTTTGCGAGCATAAATACGAACAATTTTTTCGTTAATCAACTTATTTACAAGGCGCTCTCTAATTTCAGTATCATCTGGAATTCCTAATAGTACATTTTGATTTTCGCGCTGATATTCCCAATAATTATTTAAAGTTTCTAAATCATTATAGTATACATGGTATGGAACAGACTCCCAATCTACCATTATGGCGGGATATGGAATAATTTTAGATATATAAAATAAGGCCCTGGATTTTGAGTTAAGCCCATACAAAATCCAGCCAAGAAAGATAATTAAAATGACCACACTGATTATTATTTTATATACTTTTTTTACGTTTTCCTTATTTATTCTTATTCTCATGTTAATTGTCTATCCATAACTGCTCTTGATCAAAAAAATATTTCCACCATAATTTAGTATTTGTATCTCCCAAAACAGTACCTGATTTTGAATTCACTGACTCATCGCCATTTAACAGAATTGAACTATCAACTGCAGATGCATCTACATCTGGAATTACTACAACAGCTTCACCTGTTTTAGCCAAATTCAACTTTTCACGAGCTTCCTGCTCTACAAATGCGTCTGTTTGTACATAATCTATTAAAGCTCCCAGATCATCCTTCTTGTATTCGAGTTTCTGTATTTCAGATTCTAAGTGAGCTATTTCTGCTTCTATTGCCCTTCTTTCTAGTATTTCTTTTCCCACCTGAAAACCAAAAATTATAAGCACTGCAACTTCAATTGCAATAACTGGCTTAGAAAATAATACTGATTTGATAATTGAATCGTGCATACTACCTATCAACCCTAATTAATCTCTCCCAAGTTTGGGCACCATCTATATATACTACTTCTTCTGCATCTCTTAGATCCATAGAAAACACTAACTTGTATGTGGCAGGACGTACGTTGCGAGGATCTAAAGTAAACTTAACAATGCCGGTTTCGCCTGGGTTGATTCGGGTTTGATTTACTGGCACTCCAACTGTCTCATTATCTATCCAATCTCCGGGATCATAGAATACTGATTCTGTATCATCTCCGCCTTTTAATGTTAATGCTGCTCTACGAGATGTCCATATTTCATCAAGGCTTGTATTTTTTAAGTGAACCTCCACAGCCATTGGCATGGCATTTGCTTTAATTGCAACTGGCAAATTATGCTCTACCACTTCTGCAGATACTTCAGAAATTACATTAATTTCTTGATTAAGTAATCCGCCTGGCATTTCTACAATATTTCCAGATGAATCTGTGTATTCTAATATAAACCATTGTTTAATTTTTTGCGGTTCCAATGGAGCTGTGATCTCAACATCAAACATAGCTAGTCGATTATACGTAGCCGTAGTATCCAAAGGTATTCTATTTTCTTCTATAAACGAACTAGTGGGATGATCCTCATCAATTAATTTTAGATAAATCTTTCCAACTGGCCACTCAACATCTCCTCTATTGCGAAATTTAACTGTGACTGTAGAATTTGCTCCAGCTCTCATGCTCTTTGGAGCAATTAAAGTATCAAACAAAGCAAAGTATGGATTTTTTTGTATTGTTACATTTTGCTGACGGTCCGCATAAGAAACATAATTACTTGGATCAAGTACTGTGTCATCAATATAATCAATTGGATCACCATCATCTATTAATTCAAGTACTTCGTCGCTTGCCTCTGCAATTGAATTAAATACAGAAACTCCATAAACCCGCTTAACTATATCTGCACTTTCTATGCGTTTCTTTTTATTATTTGAAACAATGTAGTATTTACCATCCTTTGATTTAACTAGGCTTCCTTCGTTTAAACTTAAAGGAGTTCCTAATGTAAATCCATCTAATACAGCCTGAGTTACATATACTGGCTCCTCGCGATTAAAGTTCTCTTGCCAAACTGCTTCATCTAATAATAACTGCTTGATGCCATGCTTAACATAATAAATTTCTGGGGAATCACTTTTTAATAATATTCCCGTTGGATATTGAGATTGCTCTGTTATTGGTTCACCTTCTTCTAATTCATCTAACTCTTCTTTGGTTATAATAGTTGGGCTAAGAGGACTTGTGTCTGCAATATGATATCCAAGGCTAGCCAAAGCACTATTGCCAACTAGTCTGTGTTTTAGCCCGTCTGACAATAAATACATAACTCCAGAATCACTGGTTTTAACCATAGTATTATTCGTTGTTGTAATTGGCTCACCTATTTGATAATAAACTAAACGTTCGCTTGGAACTACAATAGCATCCTCTCTGTTGTAATCAACAAGGTATATTGTATCTGTTGTAAATTTGCGTCGCTTATTTTTATCAATTTTCCAATATTCATTTGTGGCACTATCACGCAAAATTGCTCCATCTGGATATATTCTTTCTGTAAAATACTTATTCCATACTCTTGAGAAAAAGAAATTACCACCTATTCCAGTTAAACTGCCTTTATACGGTGTATAAATATACAAATTCGTAGTTGCCTGATTAACTGGCGTAACAAGTGCGCCATCAGAAGTTTTTGTTTCTTTACCTATTTGATATCCAAAATATCCGCTTGATTTACTTCTTTCGTTGTAAATTCTCTGTGTATCAGCTGCTGCGTCTAGTTGTTTGTAAATACCTCTATATTTTTCACTGCATCTTCCACCAAAACAGGAGTAGCCAGTAGCCCAATCTAATTTTGTATCAGATGCAGTAGATCTCTCTATTAATCCTTGCTCTTGCTGTAATTTAGCTAGTAAAAATTTTTGGCTAATTCCGTAGGATTGCCCTATTTCATATATCATCTCACTTACCAGCTTTGGCACTCCGTTAACAGTTGCTGTTGTGTTCTTTAATACGCTATTCTTAGCATCTAAAAATCTCTGAATTGCTGTTCTGGACAGTGCATTGCCATCAAATAGCTCGCTATCCGTAAAAATATCATTTGGATCATAAAATCTAGCCTGTGACACACTTGGTACAGCCAATACAATCGCAATTAAAATTGTGATATATAATTTTGCCTTCATTCAATAGATTAGACGGTTTAATTGTTGTTTCATTACATATTTATTATACCACAAAACAGACCTAATATAAATAAATTGATTTTTTACTTATTTCTTATTTGATGCTTCTTTATCCTCACCTCCAAAAAACTGTTCAATAGCCCTTGCTTTACCACTGTCTTCCTCTTCAACTTCTTTAATAAACTTTTTTTTGTCGTGCCAGTTGCCTTCTTGAATTCTTTGCCATCTTCTTTCTCCAACTCTGGTACGAATTTCCTTAATAATTCCAAATAAGTCTTCTTCTTTGAATTCATCAATAGATTCCTCTACATAATCCCCTTGTAACCCGAACAATTCTTGTTGTCTCTTAGAAGGAAACCTGATATTTTCTAGTTCAATTTTCTCCTGAGAGTTTGCAATCTGAATAAAAAGTGTACCAACATTAAATGATGTTTCTATAATCCCGCGCTTTCTATATGATATGTCATTAATCTTGTCTAGATTAACCTGCGAAACTGATCTATCTAATATGCCCTGTTGCTCAACAATAACAAGCCTTCTGTCTGTCATAATAAGTATGCTAAAGTACCACAATCTCCAAGTCCTAAATAGCCAAAAAAATCCTATTAAAAATAGCAACACCAAAATGGCACTTCCGATAGTTCCCCAAGGCAGAACTAAGTACAAAAAAAAGAAAGGCGACAGAATCACTGTAATACCACCAATCCACTGCCAAATAAATGCCAAAGGAAATTGATGATATATACCATGAACTTCCTCATCATCATCTAGATTTCGAACTATTTTTCTAATATCCATACGAACCCGAGCCTCCTCCGAATAAATGAACAAACGGAAGAGCGATAAATGTAATGGCTATAATAATTGAAATAATAGTCCACACTATTCGAATTTTTGATTTTCGTTTCATTTTATCTTTTTAATACTTCCAAAAATGCTTTAGAAGGAATTTCCACAGAGCCTGAAGCCTTCATTCTTTTTTTACCTTTTTTCTGCTTCTCAAGCAATTTGCGCTTGCGTGTTACATCTCCGCCATACAATCCTGCTGTTACATCCTTGCGTAAAGCACTTAACCTTTCTGCTGCAATAACTTTAGCTCCAATAGTGGCCTGAAGCTTTACTACAAACTGTTGCTTTGGAATTATATCTTTTAATTTAGTTACAATGCGCTTTCCTGTCTCATATGCGTCCTCACGATCTACTAGCATGGAAAATGCCTCTACAATTTCTTCTGCAACTAATATATCTAATTTTATTATATCTGCTTTTCTGTAATCAGTAACTTCATAATTTAAAGATGCATATCCGCTTGAAACACTTTTAAGTGTATCATAAAAATCAGTGATTAAGCCAGATAAGGGCATTTCAAAATGCAAAATAATTCTAGACTCATCTAAATATTCTGTGTTTCCGAATATTCCATGCCTCTCTTGGATTAATGTCATCAAATTTCCCATATAATCCTTTGGTGTAACAATTTCCGCTTTTACCCAAGGTTCTTTGATTTCTTCAATTTTAGATTGTAGAGGAAGCTCTAAAGGGGAGTGAATTGTAATTGATTCGTCGTTAACTTGTTTGATTTCGTAGGCAACAGAAGGTGTGGTTACAACTAAGTCCAGATTATTTTCTCTGCGTAATCGTTCCGCAATAATTTCCATGTGTAGCATTCCTAAAAATCCGCACCTGTAACCAAAACCTAAAGCTCCGGATTGTTCTTGTTCAAAACTTAAAGAAGCATCAGTTAGTTTGATCTGATTCATGGCATCCCGCAGTTTAGGGTACTCATCTCCAGATTCTGGAAATATACCCGCAAACACCATTGGCTTAACTTCTTTGTACCCCGGCAGGGCGGATGCCTTGTTCTCTGATTGAGTCACCGTATCTCCGACTCGAGCTTGAGACACCTCCTTAAAAGCTGTGACAATGTATCCAATTTCTCCTTGTGTAAGTTCATCCTTTGGGGAAAACTTTGGTTTAAACACACCCACTTCAGTAGCATTGGTATCCTTGTTTGATCCTACAAGGTGAATAGTATCTCCTTTTTTGATTGTGCCGTTAATCACACGCACATACATTACAACGCCGCGGTAATCATCAAATAATGAGTCAAATACAAGCGCTTGTGTCTTTTCTGATTTAGATTCCGGCGTAGGAACTTTTTCTATGACTGCTTGTAAAACCACATCAATCCCCTCACCTGTCTTCCCAGAAGCCAAAAGAATATCTGACTCGTCTATCCCCAGCAGTTTAACCACCTCCTTTTTAACCTTTTCTACATCTGCGTTTGGAAGATCAATTTTATTGATCACTGGAATAATGGTTAAATTCTGTTCCATTGCTAAATAGAGATTTGCAAGTGTCTGCGCTTCTACGCCTTGTGAAGCGTCAACAAGAAGGATGGCACCCTCAACTGCTTGGAGCGATCTAGAAACTTCATAGCTGAAATCTACATGCCCTGGAGTATCAATCAAATTTAATATGTGATCCTTGTACTTCATCCTAACAGGCTGAAGCTTGATTGTGATGCCGCGCTCGCGCTCTAGTTCCATTTGGTCCAAAACCTGCTCTTTCATATCTCGTTCGCTGACTGTATGTGTCAATTCTAAAAATCTATCCGCTAAAGTGGATTTTCCATGATCTATATGCGCTATTATGCAGAAGTTCCTGATGTTGTTCATAACTTAGATTCTTCTAGTTTCATTAATCTAGACAATCCCAAATATACTCCAACACCGACTAATCCCGCAATTCCAGCCTGAATCAGCAACCCAATACCTGTTTGAGTATCAACATATGGCGCAACTAATAGCAATACTCCATACAAAGCCCAGCCAGAAACAATTGAAATCAAGCTGATTCTCATTGCTGACGCAAACACTTTGTGATCATCTAAATCACCTAGTCTCTTCCTTAATAACAGCCACAAAGCTAATACATTCCAAATACTTGCGATTGAAAATCCTAATGCAAGTCCAGCAACTCCCATGGTCATGCTTAATTTAATTGAAAGGTAAATATTTAAGGCTAATGATATCACACTGACGAATACAGGAGTTTTAGTGTCTTGAAGCGCGTAAAACACGCGAGCGATGAGAGGAATTAAACTTTGAGCAAATAACGAAATTGCAAAAAAGGATAACGTACGAGCAGTCAATATTGTATCTGTCCAATCAAATGCTCCTGACCCTAAAACTAATCGAACGATATGTGCGCGAAGAAGGATTATAAATATTGATGAAGGAATAGCAATAAATAATATCCTTCGCATTGCTTTTGAGAATGATGCAATCAAGTGAGGAATATCTTGCTTTACCCAAGCTTCGCTGAAGAGAGGAAAGTATGCCAAAGCAATTGGAATTGCGAAAATACCAATTGGAACTGTTTGCAAATTATTTGCTACGTTAAATATTGCAACTGATCCAATCGCCAAGGTTGAACCAATCACAGTATTTGCAACTTGATTGATTTGATTAATTGCTAATCCAAATGTTCTGGGAATCATTAAAACCCCGATCTTCCAAACTCCTTTTAAATGCAAATCAATTCTAAAAGCATACCTAAATCCAAGTTTAGAAACTGCCGGAAGTTGTACGAAGAAATGCAAGAACGCTCCTAACACTACTCCCCATGCTAGACCTTGAATACCAATCATGGGTACCAGAACAATGATGCCTGCGATGATTCCAATGTTATACATAACAGGAGCAATTGCAAATGCTGTAAACCTCTTAAATGCATTTAACATGCTAGATGCTATATTAGATAATCCTAAAAAGATTATTCCAATAAGCATTATACGTGTTAACTCTGCAGTAATTAATCGCTTTTCAATATCAAATCCTGGAGCGATCCAGCTAACAAGTTCTGGCGCAAAATAGAATCCAAGTAATCCAAGGACAACTAAAACAACCATTATTATATTTAATATAGAATTTGCTATTTTCCAAGCTTGTTCTTTATCCTTATGCCAATACTCTAAAAATACGGGGATAAAGGCAGCAGACAAGGCGCCCAATACTAATGTGTTGAAGATGAGATCAGGCAATCTAAAAGCAGCATAATATGTATCTAATACATCTCCTGCGCCAAATGTAGAGAATAGCAAACGATCTCGCACAAGTCCAAGCACACGTGAGAGTAACGAAAAACCAGCGATGACAATTGCCCCGCCAGTTATGGTTTTAGTTAATTTG